>CAZNCO010000039.1:0-14195 GCA_964571345.1 uncultured Ohtaekwangia sp. | reverse complement strand
TTCAGCCAGAGCTACGTTCTGTCTAATAGTTGTGTTAAAAACTTTCTCTTTAAACGTTGCCCTAAGAGATACAGCGATGTCCTTACTGCTTCGAGTGTGATTTGTCTGAGTAAGGAGAAGGCCAAGTACTGTGATTCTATCATTCAATGTCTCTCTGACACTTGTAATCAAATTATAAACGGTATCCAACCCCTTGAGGGCAAGGAACTGTGCCTGAACAGTTATTAGCACATTGTTGGCAGCAATGAGTGCGTTTTGTGTAAAAATTCCAAGAGAAGGAGGACAGTCGATTAAAACGTAATCAAAATCAGCTTTGACCTTTTCCAGCTGATTTTTCAAAATGAAGTAGCTATTTATGTTGGCATACATACCTGGCTCCACGGCTGACAAATCTAAAGAGGCCGGAATAAGACTTAGTTTTTCAGAAATTCTTTTGATGGGTAGCTCATTCAATTTTAACGCAAACACTTCTGAAATTGTATTATTCTCCTCTTCGAGTCCTAGTGACTGAGAAAGGTTAGCTTGAGGATCAAGATCTACGAGAAGAGTCTTATAACCAAGCTGGGGCAAAGCTGCTCCCAAATTGACGGAGTTTGTTGTCTTAGCCGTTCCTCCTTTATAATTTAATATTGATATAATGTTACACATATTTCTAACGATTAAAGGTTGAGATATTTTTCTTTGTAGTTCCGATAAAAATTATCGACAGCTTCTTTGGCCAGGTCGGAGTCGTTTTTTAGCCGGATGACATAAGCATTAAGGTCATTCATGTTTGCAAATCGCTTCAATGATATGTCAAGCGGGTCAAGCTTTGGTGCTCTTGTTCTTATTTGTAATTCATTAGCTATTGCACTTGGACTTTTTCCATTTCTGATCAGCCAATAAAAGCGATTGATGAATGAAGTGAACTTTCTATTCTCCATCCATTTACTGCTAATCCATTCTGGAAAATCATAGTATAAATTCAGAATGTGCTCAGATGACTCACCGTTTTTTGCATAGTATTCTATCCGGTCGATTGGTGTGATTTTTGGATTGGTTGTTGCCTTATCCAGGTATCCATTAAGTAGGTCTCGTAAGATCCAATTCGTTAACAGGTCTACTTTATCGCGTCTCTCATTTTGCCCTACTTTCTTACTGTATCCAGTTAGAGTATATCCATTCTGTAGATAAATAACTCGCAGAAAAGTGCTGTGTGCCTTATCCCATATAGGCTCATTTCTTATTGCATTTTGCTTTGTCATGAGTTCAATTTTTTGTCCTAACGTTTTCTTGTAAACGTTTACATGAAAACGTTTACAGATGTTCGTAATTAGAAAACCTACTACAGAGAACGCTTGGAAACGTCTTTGAAAAAGATGGTTCCCCAAACGGAAAACTGTTTATGTTGACAGAAAAAAATTTGCCGATCAGGCAATAGAATTCCCGAGTTGCAACATTCTTGTGACAACTTTAAAGTTGAGATTGGTATTAGCCGCGAACTAATCCTTTCCCAGGATATGGTTCTGATTCATCAAGAGCTATTCAGAGGACTTGCAAAAGGGGGAAAAGATTTTCTCTGAAGGAGAGAAAGAAAATTTTTGTTCATAGCTAAGATGTTTGTTTTGGTAACATGCTTATCTTTGAACCACTTGAGGTCGCAATTCAAGAAGTCCAAAAGATTATTAAAGCCCACAGTTGTCACTGTGGGTTTTTATTTTCCTTGATTCTGAATTCTACTGGAGTTTAAATCTGATTTTAGATAAATAATTTTTGAGGATCCTGGAAGCTGATAGTATTTCACCTTTCCCAATCGTTTCCACCGTATGAGTGTAGCCTCTGTGACATCGCAATATTTAGCAGCTTGCCTTTGATTAAGTTGTTCAGATTTGTCGTCAATAACAGTCAGTTTAGGATTGATGACCTGACCTAAAATATTTTTAAGTAATTTTTCAAGGTCGTCCTTTGTTGTGATTACAAGTTCGCTCATATTCTTATCTATTATTATTCGTTATGAGCGTAAGATTACATCAGTTAAAGGCGGTGAGAAAACGAGTGTAAAAAATTATTTATTTCTTTGAAATTGCAGCGAAATAAAGGTGACCAAGTGTAAGTTTTAAAGACCGGAAAGATTCAATTTCTGAATCTCACTTTCATATTTCTCCTTTAATTTGTTTTTACTGCGGGTTTCAAATTTGACACGCTCTAATAAACCCTTTATGTTACTGATTCCGAAACCAGTCAGTCCAAAAAAGTGAAAAGCTAGGTAGCTCTCAAGATCTTCCTTCTCAATTTCAAAGTTTGCTTGACTTCTTGGGCTTCCAAGGATTAATCCTGCTTCATACAATACACGAATCAAAATAACGATGTCCGGAGCTTTTATCGATTTCGCTGTTGGATTTTCACAAAACCCTCTATAAAACTTATCATTCATTTTGCGCCACTCAGAATCATAGAAATGAAATATTTCTTCTAATAAATTCAAATTTTTAAAATCGCATTCCATATTTGACAAACACCTTATAAAATGATCGCGTTTGACCCGAACTGTAATTTTGCAGTCAATATTTTTTAATTGCTGTAAAATTATTTGCAGAGATTCGAAGGCACTACATCTGAGCACTGACTCAGGTGTCTGTCTAAAAAAAGTCATTTCGAAGTCCTCATAAACAAACTCAGATTTAACTGCTTTACTCAAAGCAATAGCCGTTTCATAAAACCCTGATCTTACTTTCCAATCTACTGGACTAAAATTTTGCATGCCTCTGAGATAGCTTTGAATATCTTCATAAGGCTTCGTTTCAAAAAGGAGAAACCAGTACTCTTTAAAATCAATGCTAAGGTAGTCCGCAATTAGGTCATCAATTCTTAGCAAAAAAATCCGCAAAAACTCACTAAAAAATCTGTCATTTGCTTCAAGAAATTCACCTTCAAATCCGCGATCTATTAAAAATTCTACTTCACCATGCAGTATTGGCTCCATTGTTAAGTTGAGTCTGCTCAACAGGTCATCACCATACCAGTCGAAATAGTGGATGAAATCGCCAAGAGTCAAGGCATCTTCGAGCCATGCTTCAATTTGATTGGTAAAATGATAAAATTGTTCTCTATGAGCTTTTTCGGACGTGTGAACGGAAAAAGGTTCAGTCACTATTATAGAATTAGAATTAGCTTGGATGAAAACAACATCGTCTTCCGCCTCTTCGTGATACAAATCCCATAGAATTATATCGGACGCAATGGGGTAGTCCAAAGAACGATCTCCATACAGACGCTCCATTGCTATTTCAAAGTGATTTTTCAGGTCTTCAAATTCGACTTTCACTCTTTGAATGATCAAACTATCTCTGCCCTCCGTCATTTGACGACTCTTTATATCTTATTCCATCCAGAGTCCAACTGCTGCTTCTCATACTCCTTTGTAAAATTTACATACCTCTTAAAATTCTCTTCCTTTTTGTGACCGGTTATGTTCCTAACAACTCTCTCCGGAACTCCATTCAAAAGGCTGATGGTTGCAAAAGTCTTCCTGGCAGTGTGGCTAGTTATCAACTCGTACTTTGGAAATGTATTATGTTTTCTTTTACTCCCGGAAAATCTTGTTATCGTAGTGGGAGCATTTATCCCTGCTTTTTCACAACATTCCTTCAAATAACGATTGAATTTCTGCGCTGAAACCCTCGGTAGGGTCTCGTAGACAGTATTCTGGTATTTAGAGAGAATCTCTTTCGCATATTTGGTGAGCGGAATGGTGTTGTTGTCTTGAGTCTTCTGAATATTCTTCATTATGAAATCACCTTGAATGTGACTTCTCTCCAAAGAACTCAGGTCGGAAAACCGCAGACCTGTGGTGCATCCAAAAATAAAGACATCGCGAACTCGGCTAAGTCGCTTAGATTTAAACTCATAGTTATATAGTGTCAAGAATTCACTCGGAGTTAAACATATTACCTCAGTTTCCCTTTCTGAGGCCTTGAACTTTCGATACGTTTGATCCTTCACATAATCACGTTCGAAAGCCCAATTGAGAAATGTCTTGAGAACTGTTACAATTTTTGCGAAATAGTTATCCTCAATAGTCGCGCTGATTAACTTTCCGTCTTTACCTTCAATCTTTCTATCCTGAAACGAATACTTACGGAGGGCCTCAAAAAATTCGAGATCCATTTTGTGAAATGACAAAGGATAAGCTGTGTCTTTTTGGAACGATTTAAGAAAGTTGAAAACGGTCTTCTTTCCAAGAAGCGTCCTATCTGCCTTAACCGGTTTTATTGACTCCAAATATTCGTCAACGACCCGAAAAAAATCGTTGTGATCAGCCTTAACAAGAGATTCATCGTTAAGGCGATCGATTATATACTTTTCCGTAAGCTTGATCCTTCGATCAAATGCTTCTTGATCGATAATTCTAACCTGGGCCCTAATAAAATCGAGTCGCTGATTAAAGGACTTCGTTTCATCAAACGGGTCTGCCTTGGCTGGTCTTTTTACTTTCTCTTTTTCATCGTCCCAATTTTTTTCGCTCGCATGAACGCCAGGCACTGGTTTTCTGATTCTGTTACCGTTAAAAGTGATATACATGTACACGGGCCTGTCCCCATGTTTAGTTGTCTTTTGGTTATTCAAATAAAATTTAACTTGCATGATAGGTGGCAAAAAGGATGGCAAATATTTCTGTTAAAACCGGCTTTTACCGGTTATCAGTCAAAAATAGCCAAAATTTGATAGTTATTTAAGCCAATTTTAAACGATTATCACGGATGATAAAACTATAGTACCCCCGTCCCGGGTACTCTAGCTAGGATTTCCTTCCCTGTAACTTTGGTTAATCTTTCTTTAGATTTGACAATAGTCTATACGATTGATTAAGTCTCCTTTAATCATTTCACTTTTATGCCTTTTAACCTTCGGTGAGTTTTGCGTGCAAAACGGTCGCCTTATATTTTAGTGAGACCGAAAAAAATCGGGTTTGATGAAATACTTGTTTCTTCCCTTCTGGTGATTCCGTTCTCGCCAATCAAAAACCGAACACCAGCTACATCAGAATAAATCTATAGCTAATAACATGCCTATAGTTAACCTAGGCATTGCAAAGGATTTTATTGGGCGGGCATTTAGGATCAGGAGATTAAAATACCCGGTCTATTTTACCTGATTCTTTATTTTACAATAAAAATGAAGTCGCTTCCAGGTGCGTTATCGCCAAAGGCGCCAAACCTTGGTTGAATCTTTAATTTCTCCACAAACCCAAAAAGCTCTTGCGAGGTGAGAATACCATCCGCGCCTCCTTGTGACTTTAGCGCCTCAATAAAGTTTTTCGCAAAAGGCGAATGCTTTCCGGGAATACCGTCAGACACATAAGTCTTGCCACCCGAAGTTAAATATTTTCTTGTTTTTTGCGTTAGTTTTCGTGCGATGAATTCCGAGTGGTCCTGCTCTTTGTACACTTCATCATCCAAGCCTCTGGCGGAAGCTAGCGCTTCGTCAAAAGTACCTCCAAAGCATACATCCATCGCTAGAAAAATATGCTCGCATGGCACGTTATTGATGATCGAACGCAAGCGATTGTGTGAGAGGTACGATGTTTTTCCTTCATCATTTGCAAGCGATTCTTTGGTAACTAAAAAACCTTCTCCAAAAGTTTGGTCATAAGATCCATGTCCTGCAAAAAAGATAAATAATTGATCCAGTGGTTTGTATTTCTTTTCCGCATACTCGCGAAGCTTCTTCAAAATTTCATCCTGTGTTGCATTTTCAACCATGTCTACCTTGAACCCAAAATTCTTTTTGATTTCTTCGGCTATGGTCTTGGAGTCAAAAACAGGGTTTACAAGATCCGGCCAGTTGTCATACTGATCCGTTGCAAAAATGAGCGCATAGTCAGTACGATCAAGTTTGCTGGCATCGGCCAAGGCCACCGAACCTACACGCACTTTCTTTGACGTGCGTGTGACCACACCTTCCATGTTTTCCGCCAACACTTCAATCACGTTTTCGCCATCCTGCAAATTAAGGGCTCTTTCAAACACACTGTATTTAAGTTGACCTTCCTCCGGTTTTAACACGAGGCTTCCCCGATTGGCAGATTCCAACGACTCCTTGATATTCAACGTCACTGTTTTGATGCCAGTAGATGCCGCCACTGTGAATTTGATTTTGAATCTTGGGTCCTGCGAATAACTGGTTTCAGGAATGGGGGCTTGCCAGGTAACAACAGGCACCGAAGAAGCCGGTAGCTTTTTGGAGGCATCAATATCAACCTTAAACGTGTTGCTGCGAGCACTCACATTCTGCGCCCAGGCTCCAGCAGCAGCTGACAGAATAAAAAAACTGGCGATCAATGTCTTCATGATACTATTTGTTTACAATTATTTTAGTGGTACGCTGAACTGGAACCAATGCATTCACAGAAGTCTTTACGAGATATAATCCATCACCAAGTGATTCATCCAATTCGGTTTGAATTGTATGAAATCCTCCAGGCAAAGAGGGAGCCATAAAAGACTGCACCCTCCGGCCATTGTTATCAAATATCTCTACCAATACCGTTGCTCCTTGATTTTGATCATCAAGCGTTACCGGAATATGGATGGTTCGTTGCACAGGGTTGGGAAATACTTGGCCAATGACCAATGCAGTTGGCTTAATCGTTTCTTTCAGATGATCGCCAAAATAAATTCGGAATGTTTTTGATGTAGCCGCATCAAATGTATAGTGATCCGTTTCTTTCATGTTCACCAGTATCTGATTGCTTTGATCTAAGAGGAATAATTCCTTGGAACTATTTTTCCAGGCGTCATTGCGCCATTGAAGAGAAGCAACTCCATTTTGCGACAATACCGGATAGAAATCCCATTGATATTGTGATCTGGAATCCACAATGTCTTTATTCAATGGCCCCGATTGATTTTGAAAAACCAAATTAGTTTGAGGTAGCCCTGAAAAGGTTGGCAGAATTGGTTCATCAAATTGATCTATTGTGATACCGGCTTGTGGATTCATACCGATTGCAGCCAGTTCATTGCGAAGAGCACCTTGCTCAATTACAACAGGCAATTCCCAGGTTGGCTGATCAATATCGTGTGAAACCGTCTCCTTTCTTCCACCCGAAGTGATTCCTTGAAAACGCACTTTCACATCCATAGCAGCACCTGATACATAAACGAATCCTCCTTCATACGGACCAAGAACATCGCCCGTGGTATAGGCACCATTGGAGTAGACTTTTACTTGACCGATGCCAGGGTTTGATGCAATTACCTCATTCCATGAAATAGAAACTGGATACGGGTTCCCGATTTGGTTCCAACCTGTTTTAAGATTTATGCTTATAAATGAATTACGGTTGTTTTCGGGAGTAGAGGCTCCTTCTAAAAACACTTCAGAAAAATTCTTAACGTTTAACCAATATCCTTTACCCCGCTCAATTGTGGAAAGACTTCCATCCGCTACATCATTCCAGGCATTGTTGCCCGCATAGGTAAGCATGCGCCAAACTGATTTATCGGCAGGGCCAAGTTCATCAAACTGCGTGCTGATTTTTGTATCCGCTAACTTAAATGGAATGGACACAATTTTATACGATTCAACTGTTCCGCCCACTGGCAAGCCGCTGATCTTTGGTTTTGCTGCCGCTGGATAATTGATATAAGAGTAAAAATAGTCAGCGCCTGCCGGCAATCTGGTTTTGTTCCCGGTAAGGTCTTGCGCTTCAAAGTAGAACTCCAATCCCATCGCATCATACCAGGCTTCATTGGCTATAACTTTTGCAATGACTGAGGGAGTGCCCGTTCCTTGTGAAACAGTTAAAGCCGCAGATTGAAAGGAGGTACTTGCCTGCGTGGTGATGCCGCGATAGTAAATTTTAATTTTATCTTCCGCAATGTTTGCATTGTCAGTTACCCCAATGCTTAATTCCTTAGTTACACCCTTGTCAAGATTGGAAGTAGTAAAGGTGATGGTAGGTGCAGTAGCGTCCAGGGTAGTGAATCTCCAATCGGTTGAGTTGATAATTCCCGCGAAAGCATTTCCAAAAATATCCGTGAACGCACCTTGATCTACAGTGACAAAATATGTTGTTAGGTCATTAAGGGTAACGGTGGGAGTGAACGAAACCGAATTGCCGCTGAAAGTCCCGGATGAGGCATCATAAATTTCTACGGGGGTTGTTATATTCGTTACATTGAAAAGTTTTATTTTCTTCCCACTGATACCTTTAGGGAATTGATTTAATGTGATCACTAATTTTAATCCCGACAAAACAACATTTGTTGCATTGTTGTTCGGCAGTAAAGACGTAACCGTTGGGGGAACTTGGGGATTTGGAATTACAATGTTTGCACTTTTGAGCACACCTCTCTGTCGGGCAGTGCCATATGCATATCCACTGGAAAGATCAACTGCAAAATTTGTAAAGATCGCTGCAAAATTTGTTGCACTTACATTCTGCCAGGATGCTCCGTTATCGCGCGAGACCCACGCCAATCCTTTATCTCCGGTTACAAACAAATAACCATTATTGGCAATAATGAAAGTATTACCAGCAGGGGTGGCATATTTAGTCCACGCATTTCCATCAGACGACTGATATAGGGATCCTTCAGAGCTAAAGACTAGTACCTTGCCATTGTATGAAATAATGGTAGTAGGATCATTTGCGATCGAAAGCTGAGTGGCGGTTGCTAAAGAGACTCGATACAGTACATGGCGATTAGCTGTATTACTATAGCCGCCTACGAAAATCTGATCCCCGAGAGCTGCGATATAATCATAATAGCCGCCAGGCAAGCCGTTAATGGTGAATTCAGCCCAGTTTATTAAATCGCCTGAACTGTAAAACTTATTATCGCCAGAACCTGCATTGCCAAAGGCAACGAAACCCGTTGTGGTTTGTACAATGTTTTTAAAATAATTACAACAAGGTTTTAGAGTTGTCCAGGTTGCGCCTCTATCAGTCGATTTAATGATTGAGTTGCGGTATGCAATCAGATCTCCATTTTGCAAGGAAAGAAAACTTCCAACGGGTTCATTAAGTGCATTCGTCCAGGTGTTGCCTTGATCAGCACTGCTGAGCAATTCATTTTCAGACGCAAACAAAAGTCGACCATCTTGTGCCAACACTTGTCCGGTATAATTTGTAAGCCCTTTGTCGTTTTGAAAAGTACTGAAGGTTGCGCCCCCATCATCGGAGAACGATATTCCTTTGAAAGAAGAGTAAGCGTAAACGCGTGAGCCAACCCAAAGGAAACTGCGGATATCATTTAGCGCATTGGTGTTTGCACTTGCTTTTACGGTCCAGGTTGCACCTTGGTCAGAAGAGATATAGATTTTTCCCGGGTATCCAACTACGTAAAAATAGTAATTGCCCGATCCATCAAAAAAGAGCAGCGATCCATAATCTGAAAAGGAAGTCTCTGAAATATTTGATTTAACTGATGACCAAGTAAGAGCCCCGTCAGTTGATTTTAAAATATCATTGCTAGTCACTACGAAAAAATTATTTCCTATAGCAGCTAACACATTTTGAATCCGGTTTGCATTTGGAAAAGAAACTCCATTCACGGCTGCCCATGTTGCTCCATTATCCGTGGAGCGCTGCAGCGACATGGCGCCATTGCTAATTTTAGAAGTCAGCAGCACCGAGCCAGCTTGTGTCATTTCATAATACGACCCGGAATTGGCCGTAGCAGGACTTGCAAATGTGCTGCCATCATCCGTGGAGCGAAAAAGTCCATTGTTTGTTAACACAAAAACATTCCCCGCAGTATCTTTAAAAAGCCCGCCACCATTTACTCCCTGGTATCCAGAACCCTTCTTGACGAAGGTACTACCGTTATCAGTTGATTTGAATAAATCCGTGTATGTTGTTTGGTAGATGATGCCACTTCCGTCTATAAAAAATCCATGGTTATTCAGTGTCATGCTTTCCAGTGTTTCCCAGGAAGAAGCTGCACTGTTGTATCGATGCACTGCAAAAAAAGCATCGGCAAATAATTGGCCGCTTGGAGTCGCAAAAAGTTTTCGGCCTCCTCCTCCATATGGCCCATTCAATTTTGACCACCCAAAATCAATATAAGTTGACGTGGCGGCAGTGCGTACAATTGAATCTGATTTCAACAAAGGTGCATAAAGCCCTGCGGCAAAAATGGAAGAAGAAGAGGGAGAAACTACGCTTTGCAAAATCGCTTGGTCAATAGGGAGCGCATTACTTGACCATGTTTTTCCATCATCTGCAGTAGTCACAAAAGCACCGTTATTACTTACGCCCAGTGCGTTGCCTTTTTGCAGCACTGGAAATATACGTTGGTGATTATAGTTCAGATATGTAAAAGTACTTCCCTGGTCTGAGCTGACAGCAATTTGCTGATAGTCGCCTATGTAGAGTTTATTGTTGAAAGAGCAGATCCCTCCCAAATCATAGAGCTGCGTAGAGAGTGAGGTAGCAATTTGCGTAGCCGCGAATGTAGCCGAATTCAATCTCCAATATTGTAGATTAGCGGGCGAAACAGAATTGTTGTGTAGCGCCATGAAAAAATAGCCATTGTTATATATAACACTTAACAGTTGATAAGAAGCGGGCAGTCCTGTGGTTGACACTGTTGTTGTAAAGTCGCTCGGGATATTGTTGGTGATAGTTGATTTTTTGATCACGCCATTATCCGAAAATCCGTAGATAGCGGAAGTTCCAACCACCGCGTAATCATTAAAGCCAGTAGAGCTGAGTTGGCCCCAATTTATTCCATCAGAAGTAAGTTGAGTTCCGTAACTTGTATTGGCAATTAAAGCGCCACTTGGAAGTTTCTTAAGTACTTTTCCACGATAAGGACCATAGATAACAAAGGAGAGATCCTTGCGGGAAAAGGAGGCTCCATTATCTGAGGAATACCAATAGGATTGCGCTCCATAATCACCAACAAAAAGAAGATTTGCGCCCACAATTTCTACATCCCGGCCAAGAGGCGTTGCGATTGCGTTTGGCAAAGCAGTACCTGAAATATTACTCCACGTGAGCAAACCATCGTTGCTCTTCCAGATGCCATCACCGTCAATGCCAACATATACTTCGTTCGAAGCTTTGTAAAAGATCTCATTCACTCCGTAAAAAGAATAGCCAGGCTTGCCCCTCAAAGCAAACGAAGGCGTTGTACCATCAACCACATCATATATTTGGCTATAGCTGGTAAGAAAGAGTTTACTATCAATCAATGACGAAAACCAATGAATGCCCTGAAGATCTGCATTGGGTGGCGTGAGGGCTGTCCAACTCGTGCCTCCGTTTGTTGAATACTTGATTAGCGTACCTGTGTTATCGGTCTTTCTATAAGTGATAAAAACATTGTTTGAAGTTAGGTTAACTCCAACATTCAAAACAAAGTCAGATCCACTGTATTCTTTGAGATATACCGTCTGCCATTTACTTACATCCCAACCATTGATTGTTGATTGAGCAGGATGCTTAACAATGCCTACTGCAGGGTCTGCTATGTAAATATCCCCTGTCGAAGAGAAAGCAAAGTTTCCAGCGTTCCCATTATAAAATTTTTTCCAGGAAACTCCACCGTCCATCGAAATACCTGCTCCCTGTACACCGGCTATTAAATAGGCATTTACTGAAGGCACTATCGCCATCTCTTGAGCCCAATCAAACGAGCCGCTTGAGGCAGAATTGACTTGCGGCCAAGTGGCTCCGCCATCGGTGCTTACAAAAAACTGATTCTGCGTAAGTAGAATCAATTTGCTTCCATCGATCATAAAGTCTTCGAGGTAGGGAGCGGGAGCGTTTGAAAGTTGAGACCAATTTGAACCTCCATCTGTACTTATATGAAGCTTTCCATTGCCTTTGTTATAAGCAAATAATTTTCCGGATGCGTCTTGTCGTATTTTGGAGATGCGTCCTCCCACTGGGCCTCCTGCCGCAATTGACCAGGAAGAACTTTGTGAATATGTAGATGCTACAACAACTGCGAAGAAAAAGAAAAAGGAGTAAATACTTCTCATAGAAAGAAATCTTTTGTCTGGATAATAAATGAACATTAATTCGTGGATGGCACTGGAGGAGGGCCTGGTATTTCACTCGATCCTTTCGAAGCTCCACTGCTCATTGCAACAAATGCTCCCGCACCAAGGATTGGAATTACTTTCAGAAGTAGCGGCACCTTGCGTTTCACTACAAACTCATTGGTATAAACAAAATCATCTGTTCGTTTTGAATCGGTAATTTTGATCTTGTATCCACGACCTGGTTTGAGGTGCGGCCCCAGATTCACAGTATATTTTCCGTTGTTAGGTAGGTTAAGTTCTCCTTGCATCCGCTGACTCCCTTTGAATACCTCAATGTGCAACGGGTTCGTATTTCCCGGCCTCCAGATCATGTCGTATGACTTGCCACGCTTCAGCGAGTGACTTGTCGCAAAAGATTGTATCTTCACAAAAGGCACGAAAACTTTTCCACGAATCTCCAGTTCTAAATCTCCTTTGTAACTTGTAAGTTCTTCAAAAATATTCCACTCAATCTTTTTGCCAACACCAGGTTTTATCTCATCCCCCACATCACCTTTTACTTTGCTCATGGGCGTCACGAATTTATCTTTTGAGATAAATAAATTTATTTGGTATTCATTGTTTGGATTATCATCCTCAAGATCATAGAAGACAATTATTTTATTACCCGTAAGTTCTATTTTTTTGATGGACGCTTGCTGAGCTTGCGCCCCTAAACAAGCACAAAGGAAAAGTACCAAATACTTTTTCATGGATTAAGTTGGATAAAGTTTACGTCAAACTTATCCCGGATGCACCATGCCCTCCAATACCCATTTTCTGGTATATTTGACTGTTCTGTTTAATTTTAAATAAAAAGTAAGTCAGTAAAACTTAACAGAATTAGCAAACAACTGTGTTTGAAGATTCCTGCATTGCATTTTTTAGCGTTTAGAGCACATGGCGTAATCCTTTTATTCCAGAAAGTTAATTACAAGGTCAGGCAAGAATTCACGCTAATAGTTGAAGGAGTAAAAACGATTATAGATTTCTCAAATCAATATTTGGCAACTGAAAAAAATGGGATATTTTCCAATACGTTACTCACGAACTGATTTATCTACATGCTTCCCGTCCGGCCGCCATCCACAGGAAGATTTACTCCATTGATATAGGCAGCGGCAGGCGTTGCAAGAAAAGCGATCGCGGCAGCTACTTCACTAGCTTCAGCCATCCGACCTGCCGGAATTTCATCAATCATTTCCTGACGGATTTGCGCTTCGGTTTTACCAGTCTTGGCCGCGCGAGTCTGGACAAGTGATTCTATTCGACTGGTCTTCGTGCTACCCGGCAGCACATTGTTAACTGTGATTCCAAAAGACGCTAGCTCGATCGAAAGAGTTTTCGACCAACTGGCCATTGCCCCACGTACAGTATTTGAAACTCCCAATCCTTTTATCGGAATTTTTACTGACGTAGAAATAATATTAATAATCCTTCCATAATTATTTCTCTTCATTCCCGGCACACAAGCTCTAACAAGATGATGACTGCATATAAGATGAGCATTTATCGCTTTGAGAAAGTCTTCTGAAGTGGCATCAATTGCGTTTCCTGCAGCTGGTCCACCTGTGTTATTCACTAAAATATGAACGTCTTTGTCTTTCACAAGGGCCTCAACTTGCGCTTTAACCTGATCAGGTAAATTAAAATCTGCTACCAAGAAAGAATGAAATTGCCCTTGCTTATGAGGAAGCTGTTTCAAAACTTCGGAGAGTTTTTTCTCATCACGTGCCATTAAAGTTACATTCGCTCCAAGCTGCGCTAGCTCTATCGCAGCAGCAAGCCCAATACCTTGTGTGCTTCCGCAGACAAGTGTATTTCTATTTGACAATTCAATGTTCATAAAATCATTTTCAGTAAAGATAAAAGAACGCTAACTTTCCGAGACAATCTAACTTTATGAGACAAGTTTTTAATTTAACTTTAATTCTTTCGCTTTTTAATTTCACCTCATTGCTTGCACAGGTGCAAACAGGTAAAGCTTCCTTTTATTCCGATGCCTTCGAAGGAAAACCTACCGCCAGTGGCGAAAAATATAGAGCTACTAAATTGACGGCCGCTCATAAAACGTTACCGTTTGGCACGGTTGTAAGAGTAACCAATCTTGCCAACAATGAATCAGTAGAAGTAACGATCAACGATCGCGGGCCTTATGTTGAAGTACGGGTGATTGA
>CAZNCO010000038.1:0-14303 GCA_964571345.1 uncultured Ohtaekwangia sp. | reverse complement strand
AATATTCTCTGCGCCCCAGGTCCAAAGTCCACTTCCTCTACCCCACTTTCTACTGTCATTATCACTTCCGGAGTGATCCACCACATTGTGATGTACATGAATATCTTGCGAGGCGCTTATCTGTATACCCGGACCTCCAACAAACAAAACCCGGTTATCTGAAATCTCCACATTTTTTATGAATGCTTTAGAAGGCCACAGGCCGTTAAGCTTAATTCCCGTGTGTGTAACGTTTTCAATTTTAGAGTTGGTAATACGAATCTTGCTCATTTCAGACTTATCGTTTTTGATGATCAAGCGAATACCCCATCCGTAAGGCTGCGTACCATTTTCAGATTTTACTTCTGCCGCAGTTCTGACAAAACCTTTTTCTTCATACGACACATCATGAACATGTACATTGTTAACTGTAATATTTTGGAACGTACCAGGTGCGTTTGCCAAAATCAAAATGCCGCAGCGCATAGGCTCTGTCAATTTATTGTCTGCGAGCTTTGCACCACCATCGGCAACTATTTCAAGATTTGATATAACAACATGGCTAGAGTTCAGAATAAGAATAGCAGCCAACTGGCCAGCGCCATTGATGATCGCCTTGCTGGTTGGGTCCGCACCATAACTGGATATAACCAACAGCTTGTCTTGTTTCCCTTCAAAGCTGCTGATAGTAATGTTGCCTTTAAACTCCTGCCCGCTGGCCAGCAAGATTGAATCCCCGGGCTCAAATGTAAATTGATTAAGGCGTGATAATGATTGTATCGGAGTAAGCCTGGATAATCCGCTGTTCTGATCATTACCAGCAGTGGAATTTATGTAAATAGTTCGTGCAAATAATGCGTTTGAAATCAGAATGAACAGCAACATCGGAACATAACGCATGATTGCAGTTGATAATTCTCCTATTATTTTAATGGTACTAGCTTCCATGTATATCACCATCTTTATTCCTTTCGCTTTCTCACTGCCGCACTTCCCCACCAATCAGCATTCGGCTTATAGTCTGGCTTCAGCATGTTCAATCGTTCTGTTTCTTTTTTCTGAATAAATTCAGTCTTCATTTTTTCATACCACCGCATGGCTTCCGCCTCATTATATTTTTCATTAGGAGTTGGATAACGTGCGTGATGCTGATCAAGCCAATTCAACAATTGCTTGTTCAGCTTTTTTGCTTGCTTTAAATTTGATTGCGTCAAATCTTTGGATTCAAATGGATCAGACGTGAGGTCATAAAGTTCGAAATGCCCGTCTTCCCAATAATGGATTAACTTCCATTTTCCCTGGCGAACAATAGACGAGGGTGATCCTCCCTGATTTCCGTAATGCGGATAGTGCCAATACAAAGGCCGCTCAGGTAATGATCGTCCTTCCAGAATTGGTTTAAGACTCACACCATCCACGTGTTGCTGAGGCAGCAAATTCAAACCAGCTAAATCAAGTAAAGTGGGAAACAGATCTGCCCCGGTGGCAGGATAATCAGTGAATTTTTCTTTCAGATTTATCGAGGGTACTTTTATAAAATAAGGTTCGCGCATGCCACCTTCCCATTGATAACCTTTGCCACCCCGATAAGGTAAATTAGAAGTAGAATATGAATCACCAGATGAAACACCACCATTGTCGGAAGTAAAAACAATGATTGTATTTTTCGTTAAGTTCAGTTCATCCAGTTTTTTTAAAACCACACCGATTGCATCGTCCATGGTTTCAACCAGTCCTGCATACACCGGATTATCTTGAGTAATACGAATAGGTAATGCTTTTTCCATTTCGAAACCCTTTTCCTTCACACCTTGCGCCACTGCCTTGTCGCGATACTTCTTCCATTTTTCTTGTGTTGTTTCGATGGAACCATGCACCGCGTAAAAGGACAGGAATGCAAAAAAAGGATGGTCTCTGTTTGCATCGATAAAGGTTGCCGTTTCCTGTGCCAAGCGCATCGAAAGATTTTCTCCATCGGGCCCATCCACCAAATTTGGATTAAGGTATGGAGAGAAGTATCCTCCCTTAGGGCCTCCTGCCTCCCATCCTCCTTTGTTAATGTCAAATCCGTGATCCTGAGGATACGATCCCTCATTTCCCAAATGCCACTTGCCTGCAAAAAATGTTTTATATCCAGCCTGGCTAAATGCTTCCGCAATAGTTACATCTTCCTTTGGTAGTTGACGCACATAATCGGCCGGCAGTACCTTACTTGGGCGACCCTGCGAGAGCCATTCCTTTCCAGTCAATGCACCAATCCAATCTGTGATACCATGTGTAGCGGTAAACTTTCCGGTCATGATGCTTGCGCGAGATGGACTACACACACCGCTTGTCGCGTAACCTTGTCGAAACACCATACCTTCTGATGCAAGGCGATCGATGTTAGGTGTCTCATAATACTGACTTCCGGTGCAGCTCAGATCTTTCAATCCAAGATCATCCGCTAAGATTACAATCACATTGGGTTTACTTTTTTTGCTCTGCTGTCCATCTGCATCGAACCAGAAAGGAAGTAGCAAAATGCCAAGCAGCGCTTTTACCATCATGAATTTAAATCTTCTCATTTATCGTTTGGTTTGGGAAAGGTTACTACAATGGTTTCAATACCAGATCATCTATATAAAGAGCGGGAGATTTAGGTTTATAAATCACTACTTTCACTCCATTCGGGTTTGCAGGACAAACAAATTGAGCCGCAGTTTGAGTCCAGTCGGTTGCATTAGAAATGCTTGTCGAAAACAAAACAGTGTTACTTGACAAATCCTGCACGGTGATATTTACTGCGTTTGAGGGAGCTACTGACCACTTATTCCATACTGATAGGGTGTATGTAGCTCCTGTAGTAAGTGGATTGCTGATTGAGTAGGTGAGTGATCCATCCAGGTTATTGGCAATTTGTCCAAGCCAGCTACCCGAATGAGGTGCAGTTTGAACCACTCCCGCCAAAGAGGAATTGTAGCCACCCCAATAACTTAAATCACCGCTTTCGAAATTACCGTTTGTAATAAGGTTCGCAGCATCATCAGTCACCAGAAAATTATCTTTGCCACCGCCAATCTGAGCGTTCACATCAAATTGAGCATAATACTGTCCCAGGGCAGTAAGATTTCCGTTGGAATCAAACAATGCCGATGGCCCCAGAGGTATGCTCTGCGGACTTGCAGGGAACCAGGCATAGCGCTGAATGTAAGATCTTTGTTCGAGTTCGGGTAACACGGTTTGCATGTAGGTGAGCACTTGCTCAGGAGTATATTGACTGATCGTGGTTGCCTTCCAGTCAGCAACTGCAAATTCCGTTATCCAGATAGGCAGATGATAAAGGTTATAGACACGATCTAATTTGCTCAAAAAAGTTTGGGCATTAATACCCCCGTAATAATGCACACAAATAAAATCAACCGTCAATCCTTGCGACTTCACTCCTGCCATAAAATCCTGCATCCATTGATTTTCTGGATCCACGGTTGCAGGGCTACCCAACGGCAAACCTACTTGCTGAAGCCGGGGCCACAGACTAAGGGCGGTTTGCACGGTCATATTAGATTGCGTTGTATTATCGGGTTCGTTAAAGCCTAATAAATACTGGATTTCTCCAGAGTTCTTTTTTGCCTTCAGATAGCTGATCAGTGAATCATTGGCTATCGATCCGCCCCAATCCATCGGAACAAAGGAGACGTTTGAAGGTTCTTTTGGCAGAACATAATATCGCCATCCATAATGCCAGTAAACTTTTAAGACAGAAACTTTTGACGACCAATTCGCAGTACCGGAGGCCATGCCAACTCCTTTTTTTGATCCCTGTATAGATCCGGTCGAAGGATTACTTTGAGTAGGTGTATTATCATGGCACGAACTAATGGTAACCCAAGCCAACAACAACACTAAAGTCTGCCTGATCATGATTTATAAATCGTTAATTAATTAATTAATTAAAGAGAGAACTCATCCATAGGTAGTAATCATCGCAAGTGATGATCAACAAATGGATGAGTTCAACATATTCCATTGACTTCTTCAGTAAGAAATCATATCACAAACTTACTGCCATGCCGGGTCCTGAACCAAACTATGATTAGCCTGAAGTTCAGTAAGCGGGATGGCAAACATCTCCGACTGACGGTTGCGGTATACAGGATTATATCCCGGAACCTGATCATTGACTATCGTTTGATAAGCTTGAGATACAAGTCCCCACCGCTTCATATCAAAAAAGCGCAAACCTTCGAATGCCAGTTCTACTCTGCGCTCATGTCTTACAACAACTCTGAGCTGATCGGCCGTTAAGCTGGCGGATCCTCCACCCTCTACCTTCTCTATGGTCGGCATTGAAACTCTCGCTCTCACTTGATCCACTAGCGTATAAACTTCCGGAAGCTGACCAAGTTCAACCAAAGCCTCAGCGCGCATCAGCAGCACATCGGCATACCGAATCACATAGAAATCCTGGCCACCGGGGCTAAAGGCGCCAATACCAGTAGGCGACACACTCGTAGAACGAATGTATTTCTTTTGACCATACGTAGTGGCCGTATTGCCCGTGAAGACTTTGTTTAGATCGGTAAGCCACACGTCATTTTTGAAAGTAACGGATGCTATTAATCTGGGGTCTCTGTTGTTTTTAGGTGTCGCAGCATTATACAACGGTGAGGCAGTAATTGGTTTTCCATCGGTACAATAATAATCCTTTACCAGGTTTGGCATGGGCTGAGTGTTCACCCGCGGAACCGCATTAAAGGTTGCACTGAAAAGCTCTCCACTATTGAAAGCTGGGTTTTGAACAAAGCGAACGGCAAACACAACTTCCTTTGAATTCTCACCAGCTTCGGTGAAAAGTTGCGCATAGCTTGGATTTAGTGCATAACCTAAAGACATAATCTGGGAAGTAAGATCAACTACAGATTGATAGTCTTTATTGTAGAGACTGAAGCGGGCAAGTAAACCTAAAGCAGCTCCTTGAGTAGCATATCCATATTGTGCGGCAGGATACGATGCAGGCAAGTTTGTGATTGCAAATTGTAGGTCTTGAATGATCTGGTTCTTTAGGTCATCGTACGAGTTTTTTGCCACATACGCATTTTGAAGTGTTTGAACTTCTGTGATCAATGGTGCACTTTCATAGTACACGGCAATATTAAAGTAAAACAAAGCTCTCAAAAACTTTGCCTGGCCAAGCAACTGATTCTTGCTCGCATCAGAAATCTGAGTTGAAGTCATTTTGCTGATGTTTGCAATGGCTGCATTGGCGCGGCCAATACCCTTGTAAAGGGAAACCCAGAAATTAAAGAAGTATCCAAAAGATTGGTCCGCATTTCCAATTACATAGTTACCCGGGCCTTCAAACTTATAAAAATTATAAACATTGTCAGCGAAGGCATCATGTTCCGGAACCCCAGCCGCATTAGTTTGGTTGAGCGTTCCGCCATAAAGCACCTGATCCTGCAATGCATCGTAAATGCCGTTGATGCCTGTGCGTGCATCCGCTTCACTTTGCCAAAACGTTTCGGATGAAAGCTGAGTCAACGAGTTTCTGTTCAAAAAATCATCGTTGCATCCAATCAATCCGGTAAACAAGAATATTATTACTATCTTCTTCATAGCGATTAGAATTTAATGTTTAAGCCTGCACTGTAGACTTTATATAATGGAGCCAACTGGTCCGTGTTTGTACCATTGGTTCTCTCAGGATCAAAATTTTTCATTTTAGTAAACGTGAGAATATTTTGACCACTGACGAAGACCCTCAGCTTCTGTATTTTTACTTTCTTCAACCAAGCATCTGGAAGGCTGTATCCCAACTCAACATTTTTTAACCTTAGGTATGATGCGTCAACAATGTAAAAATCCGATGCAATACTGTTGTTCACCCCACCCAATCGTGGAAGGTTAGTATTTGTATTTGTTGGAGTCCAGCGATTGATCCAATAGGATAAAGCATTATTCCGATCTCCGTCCATCGCCAATTGACCGTTACCCTGAAGGAGTCGATCCACGCGGCCAAGTCCTTGAAAGAGTAATTTCAAGTCAAAACCACCATACTCAACACCTAGGTTGAAATTGTAAATCCATTTGGGATAAGGATTACCGATGACAACGCGATCAGAAGCATTGATAATTCCGTCAGGTGTTCCGTTGGGACCGGAAAAATCCTGATACTTGAAGTCACCAGGAGAAGTTTTAGTGCTACCAAATTGAACCGGAGCAGAAGTAACATCACCCGCGGTTTGGAATATGCCAGCCACTTTATAGCCATAGTATGCCTGATAGGGACTTCCCACCTGTACAATTGTATTGTTTGAAATGGTAACCTGTCCGCCAGGACCAAGGTTTGTTACCTTATTGTCTGCCATCCATGTTACGTTACCTCCCACTGTGTATTTGATCTTATTAAATGATGAACGATAGTTCAAGGTAACTTCCACACCTTCGTTCAGCATGCCTGCCGCGTTTTGTGCAGCAAGATTGGTTACACCAATTGTTGATGGGATAGGGAAATTAGTGTAAAGCAAATTACTACTTGCGCGATTAAAATAGTCCACATTCAAGTAGAGTTTGTTCTTTAAGAAACCGGCATCCAAACCGATGTCATACTGGGTCACAGTCTCCCAGGTTACGTTGGCGTTTGCCAGGCTCGTCAAAGCGACTGCCGGTACTATAGTGCCATTACCTAAGGTATAGTCCAAACCTGTGTTATAGGTTTGCTGCCAGATGTAGTTTCCAATCCGGTCATTACCGCTCTTACCCCAAGTTCCACGCAGTTTCAAACCTGTAACCGCAGTTACCGAGCTCATAAAATTTTCTCTGCTCAAGTTCCAACCCACACCAAAAGACGGGAATACTCCGTAACGATTGGATGGACCAAACTTAGATGAACCATCTCTTCTAATATTCACCTCCAACATGTACTTGTCGTTGTAGTTATAGTTGACCCTGTCGAAGAAAGAACGCCATGCCACATCATACGCACTGCCTGACACAGAAGGATTTGTTACTCCGCCCGCATCAAACTGTTGCAACGCATTAGAAGGGAATCCTTGCGAAGATGCTGTAAATGTTTCAGTGTGATCAAAAATAGTAGATTGACCTGCCATCACGCTCACATTATGGTCGCCAAAATGCGTTGAGTAACGCAGAATATTCTCATTTAAGAGACGGTAGTTCATGTCATATTCTTCTTTCAGAGAGTTCAGCGCATTAAAAGTCACCAGGTTTCCGGCCCAGTCATAATTATTATAAGTCGGTAAGAAATTCGAAATTCGATTCGTGTTAAGTACTATGCTTCCGCTTGTTTCAAAAGTCAAACCCTTATAAATATTAGCAGTCAAGCCTACGCGTTCGCTGATGTTGTAGTTGTCATTTTTATAGTCACCAAGGTAACCGGTTTGCAATACGTTGTTGATCGGAAAAGAAAAGTTGGTATTAAGATAGGAGCCATCTGCAAAACCTAGCTGACCATTAGAATAGTATACGGGTACCGTAGGTGCAGAGCGTTGAAACTGGTTAATGATACCGGTCTCTCCGGTGATGGCATCAGGACCACCTGAAGGGCCTACAAACTTGTTCCAGAAAGCATTGGTAACGTTGGTGATTTTTAACCAATCATTCACTTTGGCACTTAAATTAAGACTGAGTGTATAGCGATCGGTATTGAATTTACCTTTTACAATCGCGCCCTGGCTCAGATAGCCTAGCGAAGTTCTAAACTGGATGCGGTCATTACCACCACTGAATCCCAGGTAATGATTTTGAACAGGAGCATCCTGCAAAGCAACCTTGGACCAATTCGTATTAGCGTATTGATCTGGGCTTGAACCGTCTTTAATGGCTTGGATATTTGCATCAGAATAGCGCACAGGTGCGTTCGCTCCGTTTAGATTTACGTTCTGCTCATTTCTGAGGATTGCGTAATTAACAGCATCAAGATATTGAGGAACCACCGTCACTTGCTGTATACCAAAGTAATTATTGTAGTCAACGTTTAGTTTTCCTTGCTGGCCTTTTTTGGTTGTTACTACTATTACACCATTAGCACCACGCGCACCATAGATGGCACTTGCGGAAGCATCTTTCAACACGGTGATTGACTCTATGTCGGAAGGTGCAAGGTTATTGAACTCTCGCAACGTCTCATATTGCATATTGTCAATCACTACCAGTGGAGTAGAACCGCCAAATGTACCCTGCCCCCTAATTAATACAGAGGAGTTATCGTTACCGGGCAATCCACTAGATTGGGTGATCTGAACCCCGCTGAACTTTCCATACATCAATTGTGCGGTGTTTGTCACAGGCGTGTTTACTGAACCATCAAATTTTGCGGTCTCTACCGCACCCGTAAGATTTGCCTTTTTCTGTTCACCATATCCTACCACCACAACTTCTTGAAGTGCTTTCGCGTCTTCCTTCAATTGAATATCTAAGGTAGTCTGGCTTGTAACTTCGATTTCCTGCGTTACATAGCCAATATAGGAAACGATAAGCTTACCACCCTGCTCAGCAGTGATGGTAAATTTTCCGTCAGCATCGGTAACCGTTCCATTGCTTGTTCCGGCTTCCTGCACAGAAGCTCCCGGCAACGGTTGACCACTTTCATCTTTAATGGTTCCTGTTATCTCGATTCGCTGATCGCCATTCCCGGACGCAAATGCAACCGTGCCCACGCAGAATTGCACAACGATGCTACAAACACTTATTTGCAATACCTGGAGTAGCACCTTAAGTAATTTTGTACTCATAAATTTTAATTTTGGTGTTAGTGATTAATGGAATTATGCTCCGCTCTTTTGCTCAGCCTCTGCAAATATTCCACAGATTGAAGTTTGCCTTTGCATTCTGGATTTTGCTGTCTTTCTTCTTTTTCATAGGGTTAAAGTTTAGGTTATTCCGATATGCAAACTTGACATCTTAATAAATTAATTAGGGGTGTTACAAATTCAAATTGATGGTCAAATAGCCCAAATCTTGCTCCGTGACGAATATTTGAATGCCATTAAGCTAACAGTTTGGTTTTTATAAGGTTTAAGCGAAACAGTTGCGGAACCGGTCTGAGAATTGCGCATCGGGTAAGGTGAATGCAAGCCATCCTTTACGGTTGGGTATTTTGACTCTCAATTTTATGGGCAATATCCCACACTTGCCCTGAAAAGCCCTCGGGTAATAAATGATGTGGCCTTCGCCCTCGGATAGCCCTTATATTGGACAACTGCACTTGGATTTATTTTAACCCGCTAGCTATGAAAAAGTTATTATTCGTCATCGCAAGTTTTATCGCGATAGCCGCGCCAGCTCAACAACCATTTGAAGGTACGCTCATTTACCAGGTGAAGCTCAATACACCGGATCCGGATCCCTCAGAATCTAAATTTCTGAACAACACGCAACTATTTTATTGCTCTGGCAAAATGGTTCGCTACCAAGGGAAAATGAAAGCATACTCTACATTAGCAGCTTCTAAAATTACAGAATACCAATTACAATCATCATTGTTTTATTGGAATCTGGTAAACCCCACATTGGCCTTTTGAGGGGGTGGGGTTTTCCATATTTCAACAAGAATCGCACAACTGTGATATAACATCAGGAGCCGTGCGGAAAGACAAAGACATCAAATACCTCTATGTCTGCGCGATAAAATCAAGGCCAACGTCAACGCGAAGTCGCTAAGGTTTGCCTTGCCTTTCAACAAGCTGATTTAGCTCACGCAACACTTTGTTACTGGTCAAACTGGTGTCGATGGTGATGTGAGTAACGGTTGAAATCATCGATATCGTTGAATGCCGGAATGATTTCCCCGGATAAAATTCATCGACCATGAAAGATTGTAGTGGAGCCGTTGTAATAAATTATTATATGCTGCCATATTTGTTTATATCATTCATGGCAAGACTTATCAGATGATGATCTTAAATAAATAGTTCGTAACGAGTCCCCAGAAATTTCCGGAGATCATACTTAAGATAGCAAGAACAATAGCATGTGGCATCCAGCTTTTACGATACGCTGCAGTAACTGCAGGAGCAGTGGAAATTCCTCCGAGATTAGCCATACTGCCGATGATGGCCCATCCCGTATGAAGGTTTAAAACCTTTGTTACCATCATCATAAAAAGAAAATGAAGCAACAACCAGACAATCATCAAAGCGATGAATGAAAAAGGTAATAGTAAATGACCAAAATTCAAGCGAAGACCAAGAATAGCCATGATGATAATGATAAATATACTCCCCGACTTCAACACGAAGGAATAATCCCAGGCAGAAATTGTATTCCCAAGAATTAATCCAATCACCGACAATATTATTACGCGAGCTAAAAAATTATCCGTAACAAAATTGATCACTATTATAGTACTGATCAGCGTAAAGAGCGTTAAAAACCAATTCTTATTTTTATTTTGAGTGGATAAACTTTCCGCAATATGTTGATCATGGATGCCGAGAAAAGAATTAAGACGCTCGCTTCGTTTAATCAATTGAAACATCAACAGCGTCCAGATATTTACCAGGATATTATCCAGTACAATTACCGACAGGAATATTTCATTAGGAGTATTGACCAGTTCCTTTAATACCAACTGACTAGTACTTCCACCAATCCAACTTCCAACTACGGGAATTAAACCCTTCCATAGTTCCTGCTTCATAAAGCTGTAAAATGTATCTGGTGAAATGATCTTAAGTGAATAAACCAACAACACAGGTAAGACGGCTATGATCAAAGAACCAGACACAAACAACAATACTGGCTTCACTCCTACTTGCTTTAGTTGCTGCATGGGTAGTGCACTCATGACTGTAACAATTGCCAGTGGAATGATCCAGTTGCGCGATACTTGATGAAGATATACTTCAGATAAATCCAAAGAAAATGAATGTGTAATGAATGCCGGAATTACATAAGCAAACAACATTGCAGGAAACCAGTTTAATACTTTCTGTATCCACTTAACGGAAGTTCGCTCAACAACCATTATAAAAATGAGGGTAGCTACAAGAATAAGAATGGCAATTACTTCCATGTATTGGGAACCTTTTGTGTTAATATGGCAAGGCACATTTTGATACCTTCCAGATAACAACCGATCGTCAGATTTTCATTAGCTGCATGTATATTATTATCTGCGTTTGGGAAACGAATGGATACAGCAGGAATATTCAGTGTTGTAATAAATGTTTCGATGGGCTGAGAACCTCCGGTGGTTCGTTGCTTAACATAGTTACCCAAGCCAAGCCCACGTTGCATGGCCTGGTCTAACCAAATACCTTCCGGTGAATTAATATTGGTTCGAAAGGGTTTAGATCCCAGCCTGTACGATAATGAAAATAAGTTGGTATAATGCATACGTTCTTCATCCGAAGGTTCTCCCTTCACCTCATGAAAACCTTGCTTTTGAATATACTCTCTTATCAAATTGACCATATCCAAACCATCGGTTTCTGGAACGAGGCGTATATCGATTTCTGCCAATGCTTTCGATGGGATAATGGTTCGCACATCTTCTTCAACTGATCCGGCTTTTAGTCCTCTCACATTCAAAGATGGATATTGAAGTGCCTCTTCGTACGTAGCCGCTACCTGCTCAGGAGCAGCAATGCCTAATCGTTTGTTTAAAGCTTGATCGTCAGCTGGAAATTGATTGATGAATTTCCGTTCAGCGGAATCAATCGAAATACCTTGATAAAATCCAGGGATTAGGACACGACCATTTTCATCTTTCATCCCTGCCAGTAATCTTGCCAGTTTAAAAACGGGATTAGGTGCGTAGTTTCCATATTGACCACTGTGCAATTCATTTGATGGTCCAAACACTTTCAACTGCATCGTTACAATTCCTCGCGCCCCAAAATTCAAGGTTGGTAATCCAGAGACGTGTCTCGCGCCATCCATGATTAAAACCATCTTACTGCTGAATTTCTCTTGATGTTCTTTCACCAGCACAGGTAACTTTGGCGAACCGAGTTCTTCCTGAAAATCCATGATAATTTTAATATTGAAAGTCGGTTTAACTTTCAAACGATCGGCTATATCAAGTGCTGTTAGAAAAGCCAGTGCCGGTCCTTTGGAATCAGAAGCTGAGCGGGCGAATATTCTGCTATCCAAAGAATAAGGAGATGTCCATTCATCTTGAGTCCATTGGCCATTAACGAGATGCTTTAATACAGGCTCGTATGGATTTTGCTGATCCCACTCCAAGCCATCCGCAGGCTGTCCATCAATTTGCATGTACACTAATACGGTAGGATATTTTGGATTTATGATACGTGTTCCTAATAGATGTGGCACCCTATCCAATCGCAATTCCCTTACTTGAAATTTTCTTTTCTCTAACGCCTGTTTACACCAGATCAAATTATTTTTTATTTGGATCGAATCGTGTGAATTATTTTTAATTCTTAAAAATGTACGCAATTCATCTACTGCTATAGGAAGTTGTTGTCGGGATAATTGATCTATCTCCTGATGGGTGAGTATCTGGGCAATAAGATGAACTGGTGAAAGAAGTATTGCAATAAGTGCCAATCTCATAATCAATAATACGAATTATTAACCACCTCTTCCACTAAATGAAATGTGATTCGGATCTGGATTGTCCATTTACGAGTACTCTCTCTCAAGGCGAGGAAAAACAGATTGAATGTATGTCATAATATAAGATCCATTATTCGAAACGCGTTGCAGCTTTTTTAAGAACTATGGCTGGGGTTTTTCCTAGTCCTTTCGCATGGGAGAATTGAATTATAAAATATGGAAAAGGGTCTGGAGCCTGCAAATACAACAACACCCCATTTGTCAAGCCGCATCACTCTATCAAATGACAGATAACCTAAAGTCTTCGAAAAAATTGAAAAATTTCACACAGGTGGAAGTCAAAACAAAAGCAATAAAAAGCAGTTTATCCTCCTGTCGGGCTTTAATACGAAGTAAACGCCACCACCCACTACTAGACGAAATAATGAATTGATTCTCAATAATCTTGAGTTAATTGATTCGTCTAACAAACCAAACATGAACATTGTTGCCAAAAAGCAGTTGAATGTCTTAATCCAATTGGCCGAAACAGATAAGCACTTTGCCCAGGCAGAACGCGACCTGATATTGAAGATTGCCAAGGATAATGATTTTTCTGAAGACGATGTTCGCTCTTTGATCCGAAACCCTGAACCCATTGATGCCCTGGGCGACCTCTCTGCCGAGCAAAAGTTTGACTACCTGGTTTCATGTGTAAGGCTGATCTTTGCCGACAATAAAGTCTTCGATAAAGAACTAATCTTTGCCCAGAGCATCGCCACAAAACTTAACTTCGACATCAATGCGGTGCAAGACCTCATTGAAAACCTTGATAAAAAGGACTACCACGAACTAAAGTCAAAAATCTTAACTGAATACCTTTGATTTTTAGTCCAACCGGCACCTTGTTCTAAAGATCCTTAATCCAAAATCTGCCTTTCCATCGCGGCTTTAAACGCCTGATTCCTTCATGCCTTTGCCGCGGCAATGGCACCTATCTGAATGGACTAGAATCAGTATATCTCCGCCAAATTACCAATAGATAATCCGTATATAACTCGTATTTAACCTGTATATAATCCGTAGATAACCTGTATATATAAAGATACGGATTATCTACGGTTTAACTTTATTTTAACTATTTAATAGGATTAGCTAAATTACCCAGTCGAAATAACCCTTTCATAAACTATGGCAAGACTCGATTCAGACCTTCAATTCACTGGCTCTATGGGCAACATCACAGCCTACAGAATGCGCGGTTCTGACAAAATCATCTTACGCAGAAAAGGTGGCGCCTCGCCAGATCGGATCAAAAACTCTCCCGCCTTTAAGAATGTGCGGAGAGCCAACCTGGAGTTTGGCGGACGTGCTACCGCCACCAAATGGATCATGAAAATGATGTGGCCACAGAAAGCACTGGCAGACTACAACATTGCCGGGCCGCTCAATGCATTGCTCAAACCCATCCAATCGCTGGATGGTGGTGAATGGGGTAAGCGCCATGTGCAGCTCTCCAAAAATCCACACCTGCTCGCAGGTTTTTCGCTCAACCAAAAGAATACTTTTGACTCGGTTATCCGGGCCTCCATTTCATTTTCGATGTCGCGCCAAAATCGTAATGCCAGAGTAGAGATACCGGCTCTTACGCCTCGCATCAATTTCTTTCCGGCAAGCCAGTCGTTCTATAGCATGCAGGTTGTACTTGGTTTAGTGCCGGATATTTTTTTCAACGATGGCAAATACCAGCCTTCTTCCCCACTCTATGCTGAATCAAATTTTGCTACTGCTGAAACACCCTGGAGCCGGGTGACAGA
>CAZNCO010000037.1:0-14503 GCA_964571345.1 uncultured Ohtaekwangia sp. | reverse complement strand
GACTGGGGCCATTTGTATTTATACGATGCCGTTACGGGAAAACTAAAGAATCAAATTACATCAGGAGATTTTGTAGTCACACGCGTGTTAAAAATAGATGCTACAAACAGAGTTCTCTTTTTCGAGGCCAAGGGTAAGGAAGCGAACCGCAATCCTTACTTCGCACATTTTTACAGAGTGGATTTCAGTGGAAAAAATCTATCGTTGCTAACTCCGGCCGATGGTAATCATTCGATCATTATTTCGCCTGATGGAAAATATTTTATTGACAGTTATTCTCAGCCAAATGTGCCCCCCGTGCATGAAGTTCGCGACATGAAAGGAAAGCTGATTGAGACGCTTGAGAGAACAGATATTTCACGTCTTGTGGCAACAGGTTGGAGCGCGCCAACACCTTTTACGGTAAAGTCGGCTGACAGCAAATGGGATTTGTATGGACTAATGTTCACGCCTCAAAAAATGAATCCTTCGGAAAAATACCCCGTGATTGTTTACATCTATCCGGGGCCACAGGGCGGGAGTGTAGGTTCGTGGAGTTTTGTTGCAGGTAGAAATGATAACCAGGCCTTGGCTGAATTGGGATTTGTGGTAGTCGCGTTGGAAGGAAGTTGCAATCCGAATCGTTCTAAATCTTTTCACGATGCCTGTTACGGCAACATGAGCGAGAATACACTTTCAGATCAGATTTCAGGACTGAAGCAATTGCAGCAAAAATATCCGTACATGGATTTAGATCGCGTAGGTATTTGGGGACATTCGGGTGGTGGCTACGCCACAGCAGCTGCTATGTTTAAATATCCGGACTTTTTTAAAGTTGGAATTTCTGAATCCGGAAATCATGACAACCGAAACTACGAAGATGATTGGGGCGAAAGATATATTGGCCTGGAAGAGAAGGATGGTGAGGGCGCGTCTAATTATGAGCAACAGGCAAATCAAACGCTCGCGAAAAATTTGATAGGAAAGCTTTTGCTGATTCACGGAGGGATGGACGACAACGTACCTCCTTATAATTCTTACCTTGTAGCTGATGCGCTGATCAAGGCAAACAAAGATTACGATTTTCTATTGTTGCCCAACGCGCGTCATGGCTATGGTGCCGATGGTAATTACATTATGCGCAGGCGCTGGGATTATTTCATTCAGCATCTAATGAAAGCCACTCCACCGAAAGAGTTCCAGATAAAAATTGCAACCGATCCGCGCGTAAAACAAGGAGAATAAGAAAGCTAAAAGAAATTTGTAACAATGAAGAGATTTATATGGAGTGTGGTCCTTGCATTAATTTGGTGTGCATGTAGTTTCAGTGTTGGAACAAAGAAAGATCTGATCACGGGCTTGTCCTGCAGCTACAAAGGTTTTGCGCTTGAAGAGGTTCAGCTGGTGGGGCCCGATAATGTAGCGCTAAAAAATAATGAGGTGTTGTATGGCAACCAGGTATCAATTGCGATGAAGGGCATCACAAACTTTGACCTGATAAAAGATAAGGCCTTTCCGGGAATGTCCATTGTGGTTACCGATAAAGCGAATAAAGTGATGATGAAAGAAACAGATGTACTTTCGTCACGTACGGGATTCTCGGCTGAGATTGCGTCAACTCTCAAGGGAACTGTTACGGTAGGAACCCCGATGAAGGCTGGGGAGACCTATCACATCAAAATGAAAGTGTGGGACAAAAACAATCCGGAATCAGAAATTACTGCGGAGGTGGATATTTTGGTTAAGTGAGGTGATCCACACAAACTTAACTAGGTAGAGTCTTTGTTTTGGATGATTTCGCGGCATCAAGCGATTCTCAATAATCACATTTTATTTTTCTAAAATAAAACTTCCATCTTGCCGTCTTTGTTAGAGAACCTAACTATAAACAATTCTCTCTTTTCATGGCAAAACATAAAGTAACCATCGGCCAGGTATTTAAAACCATCGTGTGGCCGCGCAGAAAGCTTCTTTTTATTGGACTTATTCTCATCTTGATACGCAGTGCCGCGGGCCTCGTGCCACCTTGGGCTACAAAGCCTTTCGTAGACGACATCCTTGCTAAGCAGGATTTCAGTCAAATGCCCATGCTTTTGACGTTTGTGTTAATTGCGATTGTGATTCAATCGGTCACATCCTTTGTGCTGACCAAGTTGCTCAGCGTAGAGGCCCAGCATTTGATTTCAGAGCTCCGCTCCAAAGTACAGAAACATTTACTTCGTTTGCCAATACGGTTTTTCGACAATCAAAAGTCCGGAACACTTGTATCGCGGGTGATGAATGATGTGGAGGATGTGCGCAACTTAGTCGGCACGGGTTTAGTTCAATTGATTGGCGGCACACTCACAGCTATTGTCTCAATTGGGTTCCTGATTCACATCAGTCCACTTATGACTTTGTTTGTGCTCTTACCAATGTCAATTTTTGGGGTGATCATGTTAAAGGCATTTCAAATCATTCGCCCTGTATTTCGCGACCGTGGAAAAATAACAGCTGAAGTTACCGGGCGCTTGACTGAAACTTTAAATGGCATGCGGGTGATCAAAGGCTTCAATGCCGAACCACAGGAAATAAAAGTATTTGAAGAGGGCGTTGAAAAACTTTTTCAAAATGTAAAAAAGAGTTTAACATCTACCAGTTTCATTACCAGTTCGGGAACATTGTTGGTGGGTATTACCAGCGTGGGCATCATGGGATTGAGTGGCTACTTTAATCTGACAGCAGGCCAATTTTTTCAGTTTACGATGTTTGTGGTGTTCATGATTGCGCCCATCGTGCAAATGAGCAACATCGGAAGTCAGTTGACAGAAGCCTTTGCTGGATTGGATCGTACCGAAGAAATCATGAACACGCCTGTGGAAGATGACGGCACTGTTCGTACCAATAAAATCGGACCGATTAAAGGCGATATTATTTTTGAAGATGTTTCTTTCGCTTACGAAGAAGGAAAGACCGTTCTTAACAATGTGAGTTTTGAGGCAAGGGCGGGAAGTGTAGTTGCCCTGGTGGGAACATCAGGCTCGGGAAAAACGACCATCGCAGGATTAGCAGCTTCGTTCCTCAATCCAATCAGCGGAAAAATTACGGTAGACGGAATTGATCAGGCCACAATTTCTCTTGATAGTTATCGCAGTCAACTTGGTGTAGTGTTGCAGGATGACTTTTTGTTTGAAGGAACGATACGTGAGAATATTTTATTTCCCAGACCAAATGCAACAGAAGAAGAATTGATGAGTGCAGTAAAGGCTGCGCATGTGGATGAATTTACAAACCGGTTTGAATTAGGATTGGAGACGGTGATCGGAGAACGTGGCGTAAAACTCTCTGGTGGTCAGCGCCAACGCGTTGCCATTGCACGGGCAATTCTTGCCAATCCACGCGTGCTAATATTAGATGAAGCTACCTCCAACCTTGATACGGAAAGCGAAAGCTTTATCCAGGAAAGCTTAAAGAGCTTGATGCAGGGCAGAACCACGTTTGTGATTGCGCACCGTTTGAGCACCATCCGCCAGGCTGATCAGATTCTGGTGATTGAAAATGGCCAGATTCAGGAGCGCGGCAAGCACGAAGAGCTGATTGAGAAGAAGGGAAGGTATTACCAGCTTTATACCTATCAGGCCAGGATTTGATTTTGATTGCTTGTTTCAACAATGATGAAAGCACCAGGATCGCCAGAAATCTTGGTGCTTTCGTCTTTTAGCCAAACAGAGAATTTCCCAGCCGAAATTTCTAACACTTGTCTTTTTACATGAAAATAAGTCATTGTGGCTTATTATTGATAAAAATTTATCCAATTAAAGACAAAATGGCTTAAAAATTCAGCCAAATACCTACCGGCATATTTTTTCCTGTAGAGCTGCTCAGAGTTTGAAATCAATGTTTAACCCAAAAAATAAAAAAACTATGAGCATCATCCGTTATAACTCAGCCGACTTTGTGCCTACAACATTCAGCACATTAGTAGATCGTTTCTTCAACGAAAGTTTAGCCCGCACCGGTGGCAGCACCTTCTCACCAAAAGTAGATGTGGTGGAAACTGAAAATGCCTACGAAGTACATGTAGCTGTGCCAGGCATGAACAAAGAAGATTTCAAAGTGGAAATAAATGACAACTTTTTAACTGTGAGTGGTGAGCGCAAATTCACCAACGAGAAGAAAGAGAAAAACTTCCACAGCATCGAAACACAGTATGGTACCTTCAGCCGTTCGTTCACATTGCCTGACAATGCAGATGGCGCAAAAATAAATGCGAAGTACAACAACGGCATCTTGGAATTGACCATACCAAAAGACGAAAAGAAAGTATTGAAACAAACCATTAAGGTTAACTAAGAGAAGTGTTTGGGATTTAGTTATAGGTGAGAGCGCCCTGGCGAAAGCCGGGGCGCTTATTTTTTCTGCCAGCGTGAATTCACACTTCCTTCACTCAACCACAATAAATTTTTTGCTGACGGCTTTCCCTTCTTGGTTGAAGTTGATAAAATATAGCCCTGCTCCTAACTCTGACGTACCAAAAGAGATTGATTCACGTGCGGTGAAGTGTTTTAAGAGTTGACCTATGTCATTCAGTACCGTTCCTTCAAAACGCTTGTTGTTATTGCAGGTTAGCTTGATTTCGTCACCTCTTTTTACGGGCGCGGGCGATACAGTAAACGCCAGCTCATTTTGTTCAAGTGAGAAACTATCTTCGTTACCCATAATGTCATGCACGGGGTCTACTGCAGCACGCGAGTCTTTGCGATAATTCGGATCCGAAGGGGAGCGAGTGATTTGGCGCAGGTTGCCCATCCCCAATGCGAACTTTTTATGACCGGCCGCAATATCTAGCTGCACATTGGCGGGGTCGGTCCAGGTGTGGTGATAAATCCCCCATTTATTATTACCGCCCCAATTTTCAGGTGCGGGCCATATTGTGTTTCCAATTTGACTGTGTACTTGTGTGCCGTTGATCCAAAACTCAAGCAAGCCATTGCTGCCGCGTGCATGAACAACATGCAATACAATATCTATGCGGTCTCCTGGTTTGGGGCGGAATTTCGTCATCTTGCGCACCATCGGTACACTGGTGTCGTTGATCACTTGTATCTCTCCGCCTATGGCTCCTTCCAATTGCCCTGCGTAGGTAAGTTCTAGTTGAAATGCCGGATCAGGATAACTCCCGCCTGCATGATTTTGAAAAATCGAAACGGGCTGAACAGAATAAATGTAGTCGGTTGGAAAAAAATACGACCAGCCGGCCCACTGCTCAGTGCCTTCCGGTAAATTGATTTGCCAGGGCCACTCTGTAAATTCAGAACGGAAATGATATTGCGCGGAGCTAACCTGCGGATCAACCGGCACCTGAGAATCTACAACCATTCTGAATTTGCCACTCACGATTGAATACGAAAACGGATCATAAGCAACATTGCTGCGCAGCTTATTGTTTGCAAAACGTGTTCCGTCTGGCAGACCTCCGGTAGGTAATTTGAGGGTACTCCAATCCACGAACAGTGTTGTAGAGGTGGTCTGGCCGCATGCAGTCGCTAGATTCAACAATGCCAAAAAACCTAAAATGATCGACTTCATATCATTACTCAAGTTAACCCAGGTAGAGAATGTTGAGAAGGTAATCGTAATTATTTCGTGCTCTCAATGAAATTCATCTCAAAGCGTAATGATTTTTGTCATGATGGTTATAAATCCTGCAGGATTGCCGCAGAAACAGATTTGCATTAGTTTATCATACCGTTGGATAAAGTTTTCTTTTATGCTCATGTCACGAGCTGAGGACTTGCCCTTTGCAGATGAAGCTTGACCGACTGCTTCGATAATGGCTTTTTTTTAATGGGAGTTACTCCTATCTCACGCTTGACCTGGAGTTAAAAAATGAGAAATTCGTACAAAGCAAATCTCACGTTCCCTAACCCCGAAACAGACCCCCACGGCACCCCGAAAAATTGAGATTTGCTGGTCAAGAGTTAATTGACGTTGAAAAGGTTGGTTCAATTGAAAAGCCGTTGGGCGTAAGATTGAATCAACCAGCGAAGGTTTATAGACTGCGCGTTTTGCTTTGTTTAATTTGATCTGTTTAAACCAGGCTTGATTCTATAGCTTTTACCGGTGACTTCTCATTCATCAGAAAAGAAATGAAGTACCAGACACACCTCGCTATCTAAACCTATAGTTTATGAGTAGTCTCATCGATGATATTTTTGCAGTGCTTCGTCCGCTGTGGTTTATTCTCATCTTTCAGATACTGGTGGCCGTAGCCATCATTTGTGTTCCTCCGGCACAGGATGTCATGTTGGTTATCCTTGAAGATTCTATTTCAAAGATATGGCCTCCGTTGATCTGGTTCTCCCTGGCGATGATCTTCTGGTCGGTTACGAGTGAATTTGGAAGCCGTTTCATTTTATATCTATCAGACGTTTCTTCCCACCACCTTAACCCCGCTCGTGTACAACGAAGGAAGACCATTGTCAGAATATTCTCCATCCTCGTTCTCTTCTTACCCATCACTGCTACATTCGTGGGGTTTGTGAAAGTCTACGCCATTCATCGCGCTGAGCTTGATTTCGCTGCTGTGTCTATTATCATCCCCTTCATTGTTATTATTGGCATTTTATGGCTGGCGTACTTCGGGCCGTTAAAAAAATTCTTCAGCATTCAATCGAGGTTGTCGCCCGATGCCAATGCAATCATCAACCAGCTCTCGGGCATTTTGCAAGAGCGCCATATTCCGGTCAGCGAAAATCCCAAACCTCTAACCTTCGATAAAACGGATGGCGACTTTCTGGTGCGGAAACCACAGATACAACATTTCAAACCACTCTTTCAGCAATTGTACATACTGTTGGCAATCGCGCTGATCATCATTGTTATTTTTTTGCTGCTTGGCACGGAAGCTTATGCAAGTGTTGGTTCATTGGGCATTATCGCTGCGGGCTTTGCCTGCTGGTATACTGTTTACTATGCCATCGAGATGCTTGATCAGGTGCAGCCGTTCAAGATCAAGCTTCCATACAAATTGCTCATGGCAACGATCTTAGTTACGTGCTCAATCGTTGATAACGATCACCCCGTTTGGCATGCGAAGTTGAAAGAGGGCGAGTCGCTTGCGCGCAGGCCTTCTTTGTCCGATCATTTTGAAAAATGGAAAGCAACTGTGAAAACAAATGCAAATAAAACCAGCATCGATACGTTGACCGTAGTTTTTGTGGCTGCCGAAGGTGGTGCCCTGCGCACCGGATTTCTCACTGCGATGATGCTAGCCAAGCTGCAGCAATGTTATCCGGATATTACCAAAAGGATGTACGCATTCAGCAGCGTTTCAGGTGGAACGCTTGGCGCCAACTTCTTTAATGCATTGTCTGAAACCTCTTCAGAAGCTAACGCAGTAACAATAACAAGAAGTTTTTTTGAAGAAGACTATCTGGCACCCGCCACGGGAAAACTTGCCTTCGGTGAAATAACAAACTACTTCTTGCCCAGGCGCTTTAAGCGTTTTGATCGTGAATATGCGTTAGAACATTCCTGGGAACTTGGCTTCAAAAAAATCACCGGTAAGAATTTATTGGCCACTTCTTTTGACTCGGTGTACATAACTAACCACAAGACACATCGAGCCTTGTTCATTCACTCTACCCAGGTAGAAAATGGTAAACGCGCGATCTACAGCAATGTCTCTATCGATCCGCAGACATTTCCTAACGCGTTGGATGTTTATGGAGAATCGGAAGCGCATTTGCGCTATAGTTCGGTGATTGGACTAAGCACGCGTTTCCCGCTTGTTTCTCCGGCAGGGGCATTGGGTAACCCGATGTTTCATTTTGTTGACGGAGGTTATTATGAGAATCGGGGAGCTACCACGTTACGCGAGGTAATTCAGTCGTTGAAATCAAGTTCGCCTACTGTGATTATTCCACACGTTATTCTATTTGCTTTTGGTGATGATTGTCCCGCCAAGGGAGGAAAAAAGACAGCTGACGAAATAGTATCAGTGCTTGATGGAATTTATAATGTGCGGGGTGGTCATACCGACCATGCAACAGAGCTACTTTTGCGCAGCGTTGGTCAGAGAAATTTCACCGTTCTCACTCCTCCCCGTAATACCCCAATGAACTGGGTTTTCTCCAATGCTGTGGTGAGTAGTGTAATACATCATTGCGATTGGTTGATCGAAAAGAACAGACCTCGCTTTGACAGCTTAACGCAAATGATCAAGAGGTATTAATCAAAAAAAGAAAAATCTCACTATGAAAAAAATAATCTTCTTTTTGTCGTTGGCCTTCACAAAAATAGTACTGGCGCAGCCTGCCGATATGAAACCCGGCAGTGAGCAGGCGCGCTGGCCTATCAAAACTTCTGTAGTGGATTTGGAAGCAACACCACACGAACTCACACTCGATGATCTTTTCAAACTTCCGGAAGCCCCGGGTGTAAAAGCACGCGACCCCAGGTACGCAGATGCACGCATTCCACCATTTGATAATGCTGCAGGTGTGAAGGAAGGTGATCTGATAACGGTTACAGGCTGGCTGCATTTGGTTGCCTTTGAATCGGATGGCGACTACCACATGCAAATCAGTGCCGACCCGGAAGATGGAAACAACTGCCTGATTGTTGAAACGCCACTGAACGATAAGGACTATGTGAAAGACAGTGACCTGCGACAAGCTCTTCAGGGTGTTCGCGACAAGGTAGACCAACTGATGCCCAAAGGAGTACCATCTGATGCTGGCACCGTGTTGGACAAACCCGTATATGTGCGCGTAACGGGTCAACTCTTTTATGATGATTGGCACGTAGGGCAAGCGAAAGCACGCGGCAAAAAAGGAATGAAGGCTGTCAATCTTTGGGAGCTGCACCCGGTAACAGCCTTTGAAATAATCAGTGCCTCGCCAGTAATCGAATCCATGGCGTCAGCTCAACCCGCGCATCTTCATTCATCTTCTGACTCATCACCTAAAACCTCAACCACCATGTCACTATCACCTGTAAATACACTTGCGCTCCTTTTGCTGGGAGCATTTCTTGGCTTAATTGGCCAGGGATTCAGAATTATTGTGGGTCTTAAAAAGTTGAACGACATCAGCGGAGACAAAGATCAATTCAACGCACAGTTTGATGGCCGCAAGCTCTTGATCAGTGTCTTTTATTCCGTAACCATTGGTATACTGGCAGGTGTGATTATGATCATCAATGATATGGATACCGTTCAACTCAACACCTCGTCACTAATGGCAATTATTACAGCAGGCTATTCCGGCACCGACCTAATTGAAGGCTTCGTCACAAAGAATTTTAAGAAGCCGTAGACTGAGGAGGTTCGTATGTTGATCGATCTTTACACCTCTGTAGTGTAGTTTTTTCCTATAGAAAGAAATCAGCGGATATGACATCGTCTATACTATATTTATGTAGCTAACGAAAGCAACAACGCCATTAAGAGCAGTGTATATTTTGACGACTTATTTGTGCAGCAAATAAAAGCAACCCTGGCTTTGCAGGTAACGCAGACGAGTGACTACTATCCTTTTGGGTTGGGAATAAATCCATTGGCTTATTCAAAATCCGTTTCACATCAGAATAATTATAAGTATAATGGAAAAGAGCTTCAAAGCGAATTTGGTCTGAACTGGCTTGATCGTGATGGCATGGCCCCTTCCATTGGCGGTGAAACCAGTGAGTGTGGATGTCCTAATCCGCCATGTGATTTTCCAATGGTTGGATTGGGCCTTACTATAGGTGGAGGAAAAACAACAATTTCACTTGCCGGGTCGATGGTGAGCGAAAACGAAAGTGGAGGAAAGGCGTCTGCAACACTTACGGCACAATACACTTTGGGAAGTGGCCGAATTCAGTTAAATGGAAAAGTAAATTTAAATCAAGAATCGAACGGAAAGGTCTATGGTTTCACTATTAAAGGCTCGGCCACTAAAGGAAAAGATCCAGGAATAAGCCCGGTTAAACTATCTGCTGAGACTAATGTAGAGCAAAAACGGCCATCCGACCCTGGAATCTCTGATGAGGCAAATGAGCAACAAGAAAAAATAAAGGATACAAATCAAAGGATGAATGATATGACTCAAACTGGAGATGACAAGAAAAATAAACCAAACGATTTTAAGGTCGAGATCCCTTCCGAAAAGAAGGAGTCAAACAAAAATGAGCAAAAACAACAAGAAGAAAAAAATGGTGGTAACTAAGCATTAAGATAGTCATGAAGTATTATATAATTGTTCTAATCTCGACTTTACTTTTTTATAGGGCAACAAGCCAAAGTCTAAAAAAAGATATTCACAGATATGAGGCAGACACCGCATTGAGTTGGAAATATCTTCTTAGTGGTGAACGAAAATATAAATTTGGAAGCTATGCTGATGCGCTTGCAGATTTCAAAATGGCAATCAATTATAATCATCGAAATGAAAAAGCTCTAAGACTTAAAGGAAATTCGGAACATCATTTAGAGCAATATGATAGTGCAATCAAATCTTACACAAAGGCTCTTGCCATTAATGCTAGTGATGTTTTGTCCTATAAGGGTCGAGCAGAATCATTGCGCTATATTGAGAATTGTGAAGATGCATTAAAGGATTATGATAGAGCGATATTATTAGACTCAAAAGACTTGGAACTGTTCTTCGGAAGAGGGAGTTGCGCTTTCGCATCTGGTCTTTATGATCTGTGCATAAGTGATATGAGTATCTATTTGGCACAAAGACCAGGACCAAGAGCGCATTTCTTCCGAGGATCTGCTTACGCATCAATCAATAAATTTCACGAAGCCGTGAATGATTTAACCAAGTATATTGATGAGGATGGAGAAATGCAGGGAGCTTATTACTTTCGCGGGACTGCCTACACAATTTTAAGTAATGAGAATATTTCCAACGCAGATAGCGCAATTGCAGATCTCAAAAAGTTCATTTCATCGGTACCAGACAATGCATCTGCTTATAAATTTTTAGGTATTGCTTACAGTGTAAAGAGAGATAGTCTGAGTGCGAGACGTTACTTCAAACAAGCACTTACTATAAACCCTGATGATGGTCAAATTTATTACAGCTTAGGCAACCTTGAATTGGTATGGGGTTATTATTCAAAGGCAGTTGAGTTGTATAATATGGCGTTGACTAAAGAACCCATCGAACAACTGAATGATCTTTTGTGTCAATCAGCGTTAGCCAAGGCAGGATTAAAAGATACGCTTGGGGCTTTGACCGATTTTGCAAAATCATTGAAGGTGGATAGCAATTACTTGAAGACGTATGAAAAAAGGATAAATCTTATTGGCGCAAAACGGAGGTATGCAAAGCTTGTTATTCATGATCTGACTAAGATGATTTGGCTACGCGGGTTAATGAACCCAGAGGACACAATTACGCTCAGTTACTTGTATTCTCAACGCGGGGTAGTTCATGCGAATACAGGAAACAAAGAATTGGCCAAAGCTGATGAAGATAAGGCCGTGTCTTTAACTCCGAAATACTTCTACTCTTATTTGATGCGCGCATTTGTTGGCCTGTTGCTGAAGAGTGAAGACAATACATCTATCTTAGGGGACATTGAGAAGTCGGTAAGTTTGGAAACAGAAAAATGGGAATCTTATTTCCTCAAAGCGATCGCCTTGGATAATTTTGATGACAAAAGTAAAGAGAAATGCGAATGCATCAAAAAAGCTATCAAGTTAGGAGGAGCAATTACGAAGGAGATTGAAGATTACTATTGCAAAGGGAAACGCTCCAAAAAATCAAATGCACTTTATACATTTTACATAGACCCTCACTTAAAGAAAGTCTTGAAGAAATGAGTTCACCCCTATGTTTCTTTAAATCAAAGTACAAATTGGTCACCGTTATTTTTTCGCCCCCGATTCACAAATACTATTTACCAACGACATACCCGCTATAGTAGCAGCCATGGCCAACAACAGCGGCTCGCCCAAGGCATACGTTACCTACATTTTGTTCAACAGCAGTTACAGCAGCTACTAGTTTGGCTTCCAGATGGTGAGCGCTCATTTGCTCTAACATCTGGTTAAATCTGTCACACATCCACAGGCTGAAAGATTGCGAGCTGAATCATTCAACTTCAAATTTCTTTATCAGCAGCTATTGCCTTCTCCCAAATCTTCCGTATTTCATCTTTCAGAAAAGTTGGCTTTACCACTTTCACATCCGCACCATAACTTAATACCAATTGCGTAAGCTCAGGATTAGGGATCAGTCGCAGCGAAATGGTCAACCCGCTTTCATCTTCGCGGATTGTTTTTTGGGAGTGGTGAATGTGTTGTGTCTTGATGTAGGGTGCTATTGTTTTTGAAAACCATAATTCAATGTCTTGCGCTGGCCCTTTACCCAGCGTGATGCCCAGAGTATGTTGAAAATATTCTTTCGGCTTGAGGGTTTGGTTTTCCTTGAATGATACATTCGCGTTGGTCACGCGCTGCATGCGGTCAAGGCCAAGCGTAATGATAGATTCACGTGCTTCGCTGTAGCCCAACGCATACCAGCGGTCGCGATATTCCTTGAGGAAGTAGGGATGAAAAACATGTTCATGATTTTCAGTCGCATCAAACTTGAGATAGGAAATGCAAAGCGCTTGCCGTTGGGTGATTGCCTGCAACAACGCATCGAAGTATTCACGCCCTTTGTAATAGAGCGAGTGCTCAAAGGCAATGAGCTTGTTATTTGGTTGTCGCAGATGTGCTACCATTTTACTGAGGCGATCTACCATGCCTTCAAATTGTTGCACCAGTTTAGCACTCTTGTATTGATGCAGAATGTTGGCAGCCAGTGAAAGGGCTTGCAGATCGTCTTCGTTCAGCGGAAGTTTCTCCAGGCTGAAATGAGCAGAAGTATAGTAGTACCCTTTTTCTTTGCGATTGTAAGCAATAGGGGCAAAGTAGCCAAGCTGCTGATCATAGCGCATCATTTCAATATCACGCTCAATACTTCGCTTGTCTACAGTGAGATCATGCTCCAACATACGGTCAATCAAATGTTGTATCGACCAGAATTTTTTTCGCGGGTCACTCAGACAAGAATGAATAATACGATACCGCAGATACGGATTTTTTCCAGCTCCCATGTCGGTAATATACTAAAATCTCTCAGTCCTCATTTTCACCGCTTGCCCAAGTGCGATGAATGGGTAGAAGTATGACAAGCAAGGATACAGGAAGGATACAGCAAGGATACACGAAGGATAGCCCGGCAGATACTGACAACGAACAATTCAATTTTTGCTGCCAATATTTCCGCTTTATGGATAAAAATATTTTCAAAAAAAAATTACACCGACAACTGGTGGCGGTGTGCGCGGATAAGTTTGCAATGTTCTTTCGAGATGCGCATGAGAAAGAACAGAAAATAAATGTTTAAAAATTAAAATTCAAAAATCATGGCAGACGTAAATTTAAATGCACTCGTAGATGGAGTGAGTGGTAAAGTAGGTAAGAAGTTGGTACTGCTGCGGCGCGGAGGTCGCACGCTGTTATCATCCCGCCCGCAGCTTGCAGGTGTGATATCAGACAAACAACTGGCACAACGGGAGCGCTTTCGCAAAGCAGCCCAGTATGCAAGGGGCATCTTACTGAAGCCCGCGATCAAGGACGAATATAAATTGGCAGCGAAGAATGATGCCTTCCTGAATGCCTTTTCAGCAGCGGTAGCCGACTACCTCAAAGCTCCCGAAATTGCTTCGGTAAATCTCGACAACTATCATGGAAACCTGGGTGACCCGATCATCATCACTTCGGTTACTGACTATAAGTTGGTCCGTGTGTACGTGAGTCTTCAAAAGGCTGATGGTACAATACTCGAAAGTGGCGATGCCACTTCAAGTGGTACGCGGCTTGAATGGACCTATTTGGCGACTACAGCAATTGCTGATCTCACTGGGGTGAAGGTGGTAATTACCGCCACCGATCGCCCGGGCAATCAGACTACGTCAGAACGGCCCCTGCAATAGGTGTATTTCGAAAGATGGCGTGCATCCCTTCGGATGCCGCCTCTTTTTCGGAACTGCTGCACCATTTGAAAAAAGTTAAAAATAATTGTGCAGCCAAATAACTGCATTATATTTGCAGTCAAATGACTGCATAAAATGGAAACCAGAAGAGACGTGTTTCAGGCCATTGCCGACCCTACCCGAAGAGCGATTTTGACATTGGTTGCATTACAGGCGATGACAGCGGGAGCTATTGCCAACAGTTTTGATTCCTCGCGGCAAACCATCTCAAAGCATATTCAGATTCTTACGGAATGTGAGCTGCTGGAACAGGAGCAATCGGGCCGCGAAATCTATTATCACTTTAATCCTGACAAGATGAAAGAAGTAGCAGAATGGCTTTTGCCCTTCGCAAAAATGTGGGATGAACGGTTTAATAAACTTGAGACAATCATGAAAAAGTACAAAACAAAAAAATAAACGATATGGAGTTGAAAACAAAAATCCATGCAGAAGACAACAAACAGGAACTGTTAATCACACGGGAGTTTGATCTGCCCCTGGAGTTGCTGTTCAGGGCCTATAC
>CAZNCO010000036.1:0-14544 GCA_964571345.1 uncultured Ohtaekwangia sp. | reverse complement strand
CAAGCGAAGCAGGTAATAACTGTCGAGTATACGGTGTGTCTTCTATCGAGGGGTGTACAGGCTCTGGACAACTGCACTTGCGGGCCGGTATGGCGGTGTGGGAGGGAGAGTGGAGTTTTTAAATTTTGTGTTCGTCAGGTTTGCAACCTGACGTGGGTTGGATTGTTTGTTGTGGAGGTTTGATGGTGGATTTGTGGGGCTTGTTGGGTTTGTTCTTTTTTGTCTTGATACAAAAAAGAACCAAAAAAAATCAAGGCAGAAAAATGCTTCCAGGCGCATGCCAACGCGCCTCCCCGCTTTTCTGCCGGGCCTGCGCTCTTAGGGTTCTGTATTAAGATTTGTGGTGATCGTTAGATTAGTTAGCCCCCGCAACCGAAGCATGCAATGATTATCGAGTATACGTTGTGTCTTCTATCGAGGGGCGGCACGCGCGCTTTGCTGCCGCACTTGCGGGCCGGTGGGAAAGTGCGGGAGAGGTGGGACGCTGTTTCTAAAAAATATCTAAGCGAAAGAAATCTTCTTGATGTATGAGTTGATTTGAAGATTTGAAAATGGGGTTCGTGCAAAGATGTTGAATGTTAATTCTATTGATGGGATACAGGCACGTGCACTGTGCAGCCACAGGTGTGGGCCGGTGTATGAAGGTGTGGGAGCTGGAGCGCAGCAGGATTTTTTTTAATGCTATTTTAATGTGTTGCGACTAAGCGGAAGAAGGATTTGTTAGTTGAAAATTTTAATTACCTTGAACCGGATTATTTTGAAAAAAAAGAAAATTTTCAAAATGATGTTTTGTCGTAGTTGGGCTTAAAAAAAATTTATGTGTCGTATTGCAGGCTTTGCCTATCAAGGTGATAGGGAAGAGCGAGGATCTATACTTTCTTCGATGACATCATCGCTCGCGCATGGCGGTCCGGATGATGAAGGTATTTACCTGGACGATCGTATTGGTTTTGGTCATCGCAGATTATCGATCCTTGATTTATCTGCGGCAGGTCATCAACCGATGCTGAGTAAAGAAGAGGATCTTGTTATCACGTACAACGGTGAGATCTATAATTTCCAGGAACTTCGAACGCAACTGCAGACGTGCGGGAAAATTTTTCAGACCCAAACGGATACGGAGGTTATTCTCGCTGCCTATGAACAATGGGGCCTGGACGCCTTTGACATGTTTGAAGGTATCTTTGCTTTTGCGTTGTATGATAGAAGGAAACGTGAGGTATTGCTGGTGCGCGATCATGTGGGGGTGAAGCCACTGTATTATTCAGTTGTCTCGCAGCAGTTGGTGTTTGCCTCTGAAGTGCGGGCATTCAAAAAGTTCAACGCCCAGTGGCCGGAAAATCCTGACTGGAAAATTCTGTTTTTGGCGTTCGGCTCGATGCCGGAGCCAGCCACCACTTTGCAAGACGTGTACTCGCTTCCGCCAGGACATTGCCTCACATTTCCCCTGGATCACTTCTCGCCACGGGTTCAAGATTACAGAAAGAAAACAGACCAATCCGGGACTTCACCTGAGATGCTGGAACTGATGCGGAATACGCTACGCGCCTCTGTGCGCAAGAACTTGATTTCGGATGCCCCGATCGGTATTTTTTTGAGCGGGGGAATCGATTCGAGTTTGATCACGCTGCTGGCGGACCAGATGCAGGAGGCTATCAAAACGATCTCGGTGAACTTTGATGAGGCTTCGTTTGATGAACATTTTTTTCAACAGAAGGTGCTGGAGAAGACGCGCAATGCTGAGCACATCTCGCACCGGGTTTCGGAGCACATGTTCTGGGATAAGTTGCCAGACATCTGGCGTGCGATGGATCAGCCCTCTATTGACGGGGTGAACACGTATTTTATCAGTGCCTGTGCCAGGCGGGACGGATTGAAGGCTGTTTTGTCGGGACTGGGAGCTGATGAGATCTTTGGCGGGTATGCTTCGTTTCAACCCGTGCGTTACCTTTCGGTGTTGCGGGGGCTGCCTATGAAACGCATGTTTGCTGATCTGCTGGGGCAACGAAATAGTGCTTTTCGCAGGCTTGTATTTCTGGATTTGCCCGGGGCTGCAGGCGACTACCTGCTTTTGCGCGGCATTCACACGCCCGATGTAATTGCAGGAATTTTAAACATCCGCGAAGAGGCGGTGTGGGAGGTGCTTCGTAAGATTTCCATTGAGTTACCTCAAACTACTCATGAACGAGAATACATGTCACAACTGGAGTCCAGAATTTATATGACCAACCAACTGCTGCGCGACACAGACACTATGGCCATGTGGCATGGCGTGGAGGTGCGCGTACCTTTCCTGGACATATCTCTACTCAAAATTGTAGAAAAAATTGCAGTTGATGAGCGCTATAAAAAAGGATATACCAAATACCTCGTATCTGAACCCTATCGGGACCTGCTGCCCCCGGAGGTGGTGAATCGTTCGAAAAAAGGATTTACCTTCCCCATTTCTTTATGGATGAAACGTAACCCCCAGGCTTTTAAGGAATTGATAGAACCCGTCAAGGAAGCGGAAAAGATCGTTAAGGGGTTTGCAGAAGGACGAGACCACTGGAGCCGGTATTGGAGTTTGGTAGTCATGAAGCAGTTTGGAGGGGCAGGTTGAGGTTAAGGTTAATGGGTAAGGATAAGGTTAAGGAAAAAATGACAGTTAGAGCCTGTCGAAAACTGACTAAAGATATACTTCTTCCGAAATACGTTTACACTTCGACCCTTGGGTAAACTAGACTCAGCGTGACAGGTCTAAAATTGCGTAGTGTTACAATTGCCGTAAACTGTGCAATTGAAAACAAAGTGTTACCTTTGGCATTCAAAAAATGATTAAGGTTGCTTGAAATCAATGAAAGAGGCTCTTGAAGAACTGCCCGATAGTTACTGGTCCGAAATAATTTTACCCAAGACTCATCTTTTTGACCTGCGATTCAACGACCTCTGGCGTTACCGGGACCTGCTCTTGCTTTTTGTGAAGCGCGACTTTGTGGCCACGTATAAGCAAACGGTGCTTGGGCCGATGTGGCACGTGATCCAGCCGCTGCTCACTACCATCATGTTTTTGATTGTGTTCGGCAGGATCGCCAACATCCCCACCGATGGCATTCCTCCCTTGCTATTTTATATGAGCGGCATCACCATCTGGAATTATTTTGCGGCATGCCTCACCGGCACGTCCAATACGTTTGTTTCCAATGCCGCCATTTTTGGTAAAGTCTATTTTCCGCGCTTGATCATACCTCTCTCCACAGTACTCTCCAATATCGTGAAATTTGGTATCCAGTTTCTGCTGCTGCTGATCATGATCATTTACTATGCAATCACGCAGCACTATTTTTATTTTGGCATCAACTGGTTGCTGTTACCCTTGCTGGTGCTTATGATGGCCATGTTAGGGCTTGGTGTTGGAATCGTGATTTCATCGATCACCACCAAATACCGCGACTTTACCGTGCTGCTTACCTTCGGTATCCAACTGGCCATGTATGCCACACCTGTAGCTTACCCGTTGTCGTACCTGGCAGAGAAGAGCCAGTATGCGTGGCTGATGAAACTCAATCCGTTGTCATCGGTACTTGAGGGGTTTCGGTTTGCGCTCTTCAATACGGGAAGTTTTAGCTGGTGGGAACTTGGATACAGTGCGGTATGGATGGTAGGATTTTTATTTGTGGGGGTGTTGCTTTTTAATCGGGTGGAGAAGGGGTTTATGGATACGGTGTAGGGGCGAGGTCAAGGTTTAGGTCAAGGTCAAGATTTTAGGTTGAGGTTAAGGGCTGAGGTTGAAAGGTCAAGGATAACATATTAGAAAGTTGATTTATGTATAAGGATTTTACGGAGATGCCGGTGTGGGGGATGGAGATGGGGTATTTCACATGTCAGCCTGAGCTTGTCGAAGGCAGTTGTGTGTTGGGGTCTCGCTTCGACAGGCTCAGCGTGACAGTACCTGATGGGCTCAGCCTGACACGTTCATTGAGTCATACACTTTCTCTTAATACACTTTTTCTATTCTACTTCTAATCCATGTCCACCGTTATCAAAGTTGAAAATGTTTCCAAGATGTACCGCCTCGGTGAGATTGGCACGGGATCCATTGCGCATGATATTAATCGCTGGTGGCACACTGTGCGCGGTAAGGAAGATCCTTACCTAAAGATAGGAGAGGCCAACGACCGCACGAAGGCGGGCAACAGCGACTATGTGTGGGCGCTGCGCGATGTTAGTTTTGATGTAAAGCAGGGTGAGGTGCTGGGTATCATCGGGCGCAACGGGGCAGGGAAAAGTACGTTGCTGAAAATACTTTCCAAGACCACCACACCTACCACGGGGCAGATCAAGATCAAAGGAAGGATAGCGAGCTTGCTGGAAGTAGGCACGGGTTTTCACCCGGAGCTAAGCGGGCGCGACAACATCTTTCTTAACGGTGCTATCCTGGGCATGACCAAGAGTGAGATCAAAAGCAAGTTTGATGAGATCGTGGACTTCTCCGGGGTGGAGAGGTATATTGATACACCTGTGAAGCGGTATAGCAGCGGCATGTATGTAAGGCTTGCGTTTGCGGTGGCCGCCCATCTTGAACCTGAGATTTTGATTGTGGACGAAGTGCTTGCCGTGGGCGATGAGGAATTTCAAAAGAAGTGTATGGGTAAGATGAAGGATGTTAGTGAGAATTATGGAAGGACAGTTTTGTTTGTGAGCCATAATATGGCAGCTGTGAATGCATTGTGTGACAAAGGCATCCTTTTGGATATGGGAAAAATAATTATACACGGAGACGTAAACAAAGTTATTGATAAGACTCATCGATTATCAAAAGTTGAAAATCTTAATGTCAAGAAATGGACATTAGATGAAAGTCCTACAAATATTTGTTGTATGCTATTATCTGTTGAGGTGTTAAATTTAACGAATAGGGCAAGTACTATTATTACTACTGATGATAGCTTTTTAATTCAAATTAATTACCGATCACTTCATCAAAATTCGAGGATTGGCTTCACTGTAATTGTAAGCGATGCAAGGGATAATATTATTTTTTGTAGCATTAATAACCATGAAAAAAACTATTATTCGCAGCCTATGCCAGTATCTGACTATTCGAGCAGTTGCACCGTGCCCAACAATTTTCTTAACTACGGTAATTATAGGTTGAGTTTAATTGTATTTGGACCGAATTTTACGGATGCAATGGAGGTCAAAAATATATTGTACTTTGAAATTTTAGATGGGATTATGGTTAGGGGTGATTTTCATGGAGCATATGCAGGAGTAGTTCGGCCTAAACTCGAATGGGAAACGGTTAAAAAAATAAATTAGAATCTTTTGAAAAAAATTAAATGGGTTAGCGCGGAGGAATTATTTTCTGAAGCTGCAAAAAAAATCAATCAAGTAAATTTGATTTTGGATGTTGGATGTGGTATTCGCCCACAAGTGTTGACCTCTACATTTGTTCACATTTGTATTGACGCACACAAACAATACTTGGACGTTTTAAGGAGGCGTGTTAAGAATGAAATGAAAATTAAAGGCACGTTAAAATATTTATTTTTGCAGAAAACGATTGAAGACATAATCTCAGATTTCCCGGGAAAAATTGTCGATTCTATCTTTTTATTAGACGTTATTGAACATCTAGATAAATCAACGGGGATAAAATTGATAGACGCTTTTAATAAAATAGCTCGTCATCAAATTGTTATTTTCACTCCATTAGGTTTCGTGAGTCAAGAACATCCTGACGGTAAAGATGCTTGGGGTCTAGATGGTGGCAAATGGCAGGAACATAAATCAGGTTGGACTCCTGATGACTTCGATGATTCGTGGGAGTTTATTGTATGTAAGGACTTTCATTCGACCTCAAATATGGGGCAGATTCATGAAGTTCCAGTAGGAGCTTTTTTTGCGATTAAGGCAGTAGGGCCTCAGCCATCTTTAATAGCAAAACGCACATTGATGTCGAAGATGCTCTTTTGGATAAAGAGTTTTGCTACCTATCAGGTTTTGAAATATTCCTAGATTTTTCACCGAGCGTAATCTTATATTTTTTCATGAATACAGTCTTTTCAAATAAAACCCTTTTAATAACTGGAGGAACCGGCTCTTTTGGAAATGCTGTTTTGGAGAGATTTCTAAACTCAGACATTGGAGAGATTAGAATCTTTAGCCGCGATGAGAAGAAGCAGGATGATATGAGGCATCACTATAAAAGTGACAAGATTAAATTTTATATTGGAGATGTGAGAGATATCGAAAGTCTACAAACAGCAATGCGCGGTGTTGATTTTGTATTTTCGGCTGCAGCGTTAAAACAAGTTCCTTCGTGTGAGTTCTATCCAATGGAAGCTGTGAAAACAAACGTTTTTGGGACAGCGAATACGATAGATGCGGCTATTAACAATGGAGTTAAAAAGGTCGTTGTACTAAGTACTGACAAGGCTGTGTATCCAATTAATGCAATGGGTATGTCAAAAGCATTGATGGAAAAAGTAGTAGTCGCAAAGTCACGTAATCTTGCGAAAGATCAATCGGTATTGGCTTGTACCAGATATGGTAATGTAATGGCTTCACGAGGTTCGGTAATACCCTTGTTTATTGACCAAATCAGGCAGAATAAGCCGTTGACCATAACTGATCCAAACATGACGCGTTTTATGATGTCATTAACAGAATCTGTTGATCTTGTGTTGTTTGCGTTTCTAAATAGTAATCAGGGTGATATTTTTGTTCAGAAAGCACCAGCAGCCACTATTGGTGAATTGGCCGAAGTTTTGCTAGAAATTTTTGGTGCGAAGAACGAAATACGTATAATAGGCACCCGGCATGGTGAAAAAAAATATGAAAGTCTTCTTTCTAAAGAGGAAGCTGTGAAAGCCGTTGATATGGGGAATTACTTTCGTATTCCTGCAGATACGCGTAACCTTAATTATGCACCTTTTTTTGAAGAGGGTGATGAAATGATTTCTCGGACCGAAGAATATAGTTCTGAAAATACGAAAAGGCTTGATAAGGAGTCATTGAAGGAACTTCTGCTTCATTTGCCTTATGTTAAACAACAGATGGGTAATCTATGAGAATCATTGTACTGGGGGCGACAGGAATGTTGGGTTATCAAGTATTCAGGATAAGTCTTAAAAGGAAATTGGATGTTTATGGAATTGTTAGAAACAAATCAGCACTCATATCAAAATTTGGAAAAGTGATCGATGAATGCGTATATGAAATTGATGATGTGAGGGATAAAAATATTCTCAATCAGTTATTTTCAAGAATACGTCCAGATTATGTGATTAATTGTATTGGTATCGTGAAGCAGTCACATCTTTCTCAAAATTACATTGAGTCAATTGCTATAAATAGTTTATTTCCACATGAGTTACAGCGTTTGTGCAGTGAATTTGATAGCCATTTGATACACATAAGTACGGATTGTGTTTTTAATGGATTAAAAGGATTGTACACCGAGGCGGATCAATCAAATGCCTATGATTTGTATGGCAAGTCCAAGCATTTGGGCGAAGTCGATTATGGGAAAGGTCTTACTATTCGTACTTCAATTATTGGTCATGAGTTATCACAAAGTTCCCATGGTTTATTAGAATGGTTTCTTTCTCAGACAGAAGAAGTGAAAGGATTTGAAAAGGCCATATTCTCTGGACTCACAACATTGGAATTAACGAAAGTGCTATTGGATTTCATTATACCTCAAAAAGTTTCGGTTGGGCTGTTCCATGTTGCTGCAAATCCGATATCAAAATATGCGCTTTTAAGGATGATCGCAGAAGTTTATAAACGAAAAATTAATATTGTCGCCTCACAGGAATTAATAATTGATCGATCGTTGGATGGCAGTAAATTTGCATCATTAACAGGATATCAGGTGCCATCGTGGCATGAATTGATAGAGGAAATGAACTTTGATTTTAATAATGGATTTTAATGAAAGTAGTTACCATTGTGGGTACTCGCCCAGAAATAATCAGACTATCGCGCATAATTGCTAAACTGGATTTGTTCTCAGACCACATTCTTGTTCATACCGGACAGAACTATGATTATGAATTAAACGAGATATTTTTTCAAGAATTAGAAATAAGAAAACCTGATTATTTTTTAAGTGCCTCCAGTAAAACAGCCGCTGAATCGATTGGAAACATAATCATTAAAGTTGACGAAGTTTTAGAGAGAGAACGTCCCGATGCTGTATTGATTTTGGGTGATACAAATAGCGGGCTCTCCGCTATCCCAGCTAAGCGAAGAAAAATTCCCATTTTTCATATGGAGGCAGGTAATCGGTGTTACGATTTAAGAGTGCCGGAGGAAATAAATCGAAAAATCATAGATCACACTTCCGACATTAATATGCCATATAGTACCTTAGCAAGAGAATATCTGCTAAGAGAAGGGTTTCCCGCGGATCAAATTATTAAGACAGGCAGTCCGATGTATGAGGTTTTAGAGTATTACAGTGAAAAAATTAAGCAGTCTGAGATTTTATCTAGCTTAGGTGTTTTTGAAAATCGATATTTTGTTGTAAGTGCTCATCGCGAAGAGAATGTTGATAATGAAGATCGTTTGAAACAAATAGCCCATATGTTAAACTGCGTTTGTGATAAATACGCAATGCCAGTTATATTTTCCATGCACCCCCGGACATTATTAAGATTTACATCCTATGGTATAGAATTGCATCCTTTTGTTAAGGTTTTGAAACCTTTAGGTTTTTTTGACTATATCAAGTTACAAACGAAATCATTTTGTGTTATCTCAGACAGCGGAACAATTACCGAAGAATCATCTATTATGAATTTTCCAGCAATTACAATTCGGGAAGTACATGAAAGGCCGGAAGGCATGGAAGAAGGTTCCGTGATGATGACGGGTTTAAATGAGGATCGAGTTCATGAAGCGATATCCATCTCTACGAAAATGAAAAGAGGCAATGAAAGGTCAATACGATTAGTAGAAGATTATTATGCACCTGGAGTTTCAGATAAGGTGTTGAAAATAATAATAAGTTATACGGATTTTGTAAATAGGAGAGTCTGGAAAAAAGCATGAATGATCTCCCATTAGTATCCATCGTTATTCCGGTTTATAACGGAAGTGATTTTTTGGAAGAGGCGATTGATTCTGCCTTAAATCAAACTTATAAGAATATTGAAATTTTGGTTATAAATGATGGTTCTGATGATGATGGCAAGACCCGAGACATCGCGCTAAATTACGGAGATAAGATTTTATATTTTGAAAAGAATAATGAGGGTGTGGCCTCGGCTCTCAATTTGGGTATAAAGAAAATGCGAGGAGCCTATTTTTCTTGGCTAAGTCATGATGATGTTTATATGCCAAAAAAAATTGAAACCCAAATTGACTATCTGATGAAATTCCAAGAATGGGAAGCTATTCTATATTCAGATTTTTGTTATATCGGCAAAAATTCCGAATTTATCAGTGAGTATAAAGTTAAGCATCTTGAGCCTGACGTATTCAGGTTGTATTTTATAATGGGGGGAATAATAAATGGGTGCACTTTACTGATCCCTAAGAAATGCTTTGAAGAGCAAGGGGTGTTCAGTTGTGAGTTAAGAACCACTCAGGATTATGATTTGTGGTTTCGTTTTTCAGAGAAATTTAAATTCATTCATTTAAGTGAGATACTTATAAAGTCAAGGATACATCCTAATCAAGATAGCCTAAAATTGCGTCCAGTTGTAATTGATGAGTGCAACAACTTGCATTTGCATTTTATCAAATCGATTAAGAGGAAAGAGATTGGCATGTATTATACTAAATCAATACCGATTTACTATTTCGATTTTGCGCTAAATATGATGAGTCAAGGCTATAAAAAACCTATGAAGTACTCTTTTATTATGGGGTTATTATGCACGCCCTATTTAAAATTACGATATCTACGCATATTTATTAGAAATGCAAGAGTGTTGTTTAAAGAGGTTGTTAGATAATTTTAATTTAAATTTTGGATCGTGGGTAGCGCTCCTTTAGTGTCAATAATAATTACGTGTTATAACCAAGGTCAGTATCTTCATGATGCACTAAACTCAGTATTGATGCAATCCTATACAAAATGGGAATGCATTATTGTAAATGATGGATCATTCGATAATACTCAGGAGGTTGCTTTACGATGGTGTGCGAAAGACGTCAGGTTTGCGTATTTGTTTCAAGAAAATCGCGGAGTAGCAGAAGCAAGGAACCTGGCGATTACTAAATCAACAGGTAAATATATTCAATTTTTGGATGCAGATGATGTGTTAGTTAGAGATAAGCTTAGTTATCAAGTTTCTATTCTTGAGAGCGATAACCAAATAGGCATCATTTATGGATCTAGTAGGTATTTTTTTGATCAGAAAATGGAGGATTTGTTTCCGGTTCATTCCAAAGGTATGATTCCTGCAGTAGATCTGAATAAGGTTGACAGACACCAAACAGAAGTTCTGTTGAGTAGAAATGTTTGTACGATATGCTCAACGCTCTACAGACGAGAAGTTTTTGATAAAATCCGATTTAGAAATGTGATCTTTGAAGATTGGATATTCCATATAGAATGTTCCTTGGATAATTTCATTTTTCATTTTGATAATTCTATAAAATCGTACTCACTTATTCGAATGACAGATCAAAGTCAAATGATGGCTCATATCTATGATGCTAAGGGTCAAGAAGAATTTAGAAATCTGGTTAGTCTTTTGATCTTGGAACGTGGCTTCAAATCACAATTAGTGGATAACTCATCTGAATTGAAGAATGAAAGGAGCGTTAAATCAGTAAGTTCTTTATTTAAATACTATTTTAAAGAATTTATCCCACCCATTTTCCTAACGTGTTTAAAAAAATTGTCAAGCTTTTTCAGTTAGCTTTAGGTTTTTGATAAACATCAATAGGATTTGATTTATATTGATACATTAGCTTACGTAATGATTAAAGAAATGTTTGATATTTTCACTACGGCATTGATCACTTCAAGTATTTGGTAACAACTATGAATAGTTTAAGTCCTTACAAGCCTTTAATTTCTATTATCATCCCCAACTTCAATCATGCACAGTATTTGAAGCAACGCATTGATAGCATATTGAACCAGATTTTTCAAAATTTTGAGGTTATTATTTTAGATGATTGTTCTACAGATAGCAGTAAAGAAGTTCTTAATATTTATAGTAAAGATCCGAAAGTCACGAAGGTATTGATTAATGATTCCAATAGCGGTAATACTTTTGCTCAATGGCTAAAGGGTATTGAGTTTGCGCGAGGTAAGTATATTTGGATAGCTGAAAGCGATGATTTTGCGGACGAGCATTTTTTGGAAGAGATTATACCCGTAATGGAGTCAAATGAAAAGCTGACGTTGGCGTTTTGTAGGTCCAATACAATAAATGACAACGGAGAATTAACTGGTTCTTGGGCTTACAATATTAATTTCAATGGCGCTATTTCTGTGGCAAAGGGATTTATTTTCGATGGAAACAACTTCGTAAAAAATAACATGTTGTTACAAAATAATGTACCAAATGCAAGTTCTGTTGTTTTTCGTAAAGAGACCTTTGAAAAAATAAGTAAGCGTTTTAAAATGGATTATAAAATCAATGGGGACTGGTGGTTTTGGATCAATTTGATGAAGGATTCTTCTATTTATTTTCATGATAGGGCTTTAAATTATTTTCGGTTACACAATGAATCCGGCAGCAAGAAGAATGTCATCAATTTCAACAATATCAGAGAGTGGTATAAGCTTATGTATGATACTTTTAGCCAATTTAAATTCTCACCTACCGAAAGAGAGAACATCAATAGAAAAATTTTTTCAACTTGGGTGGAACAGCAGAGAATATTGAGAGTGAAAAATTTTTTTTCGTCTCTTCTGCTTCAAGCTTTTTTGGCCGATAGGAAAATTGCCTTCCGAATACTTAAAAGATTTCTTTTGCGTGGCAGAGGGTAAGAGTTTGGCGTGCATTGTAATTCCGGTTTATAAGACAATAATATCTGACGGAGAGAAGAAATCACTGTCTTCTTGTTTGAGGATTTTCAAGGATTATTCGGTGATCCTTGCATTCCCAGAAGGGTTGTCGGTGAAGGAGTATTTGACAATTGAGCCCACACTAAAGTTAGAAGCTTTTAAAACTGATTTTTTTCAAGATATAAATGGTTACAATCGTCTGCTTATGTCAGAAGTTTTCTATGGACGTTTTAAAAAGTATAAATTTATTTTGATTTATCAGCTTGATGCTTTCGTTTTTAGAAATGAATTAGGGTTTTGGTGCGCTCAAAATTATGATTTCATTGGTGCTCCCTGGTTTGAGGGGTGGCACAATGCAAGACATGAAAGCAGAATTATTGGAGTGGGCAATGGCGGATTTTGTTTAAGAAATATAAGCCGTTTCAGATCTATTCTAAGGTCGCTGGCTTATTATCGTTTTTGGTTTAAGGTGCGCTATAAATTAGGGTTGGAGAAATATCTTTCGGATGGATTTTATTTTCGTCTCATTTCGTTTCGTTGGTTTGAGAAATTTGACCCAATAGCCCTACGTGATTTGATGCGGGGCTATGGACACAATGAGGACTATTTCTGGTGTGTGCTGGTGCCGCAGTTTTTTCGTTTCAAATTACCTTCCATTGAAGAAGCAATGAAGTTCAGCTTTGAAGCGAATCCCTCTTTGCTTTTTAGTATGAATGGGCAAAAATTGCCATTTGGATGTCATGCGTGGGAAAGGTATGAACCCGATTTTTGGAAAGAATTTATTTAAGAACAGTGACACGCATTCCGAAAATTTCGATCGTCACCCCTTCGTTTAACCAGGGACAATATATTGAACAGACGATACAGTCAGTGCTTGATCAGGGTTATTCCAACCTTGAGTACATTATCATTGATGGCGGAAGTACGGATGATACGGTCCGCATCATAAGGAAGTACGAGCGATTTTTATCTTCTTGGATTTCAGAAAAAGATCAGGGGCAAACGGATGCTATTAATAAGGGTGTGGCAAGGGCAACGGGTGATGTATTCAATTGGTTAAACAGTGATGATTTTTTAGAACCTTTTTCACTACAGGCCATAGCTGAAAAGTATAGTGAAGAAGTTGGTGTTTACCTTGGAAAGGAGAAACACTTCGTAGAACCGGATGGACTTAGGTGGGTTGAAAGAACGAAGTTACAGCCTTCCCTGGCCAAGACGATTGCCATAGAGCGATGCAGGCAGCCCAGTACTTACTTTAATTTGAAGTGGATACGTTCCTTTTTTCCGATACCGGTAGAGTTTCGATTTCTGATGGATCAATATCTTTGGATATCCTATTTGTTAAAATTTGGACAGACAGATATTGTGGAGTTGCACCATGACCTTGTCAATTTCAGGAGGCATCCTCAATCAAAAACAGGCAGTGGGTTGAACCTGGATCTAACGCTTTCTTTTTCGCCTTCCTTTTATCATGAATGTCTGCTGATCTATTCTTCTTTGGCGCACCGGGTGGGGCGTGATGAATTTCTATTTTTGGGAGACCAACCTGCTAAAGATGTTTTTAAATGGGAGGTAATTGGGGCAGCGGCCAATGAGAGTTTGATTCATGCCGTTCTGGATGAATTTTACCTGGCGTTATTAAAAGATGCCTATTCACACGGAAAGCATGATTATGGTATCGATCTTTTCAGGCATCTCAGATTTGAAGAGATGCAGCCACGGATGCAGGGGTATCAAATATTTTTAAAAATGGTTGTTCGAAAAATACAAAAGTTAGCTAGGTGACTGTTGCCTTTATTTCTTACGAATTTCCACCGGAGACAGGTGGTGGAGGCATTGGTACCTATTTGAGCCAAACGCTAAAGATGTTTCCCACCGAACATCGGATGATCGTCATTTGTGCCACAAAAAATAAGGACGCCTTTTGGGAGAGTGAGTATGTCTATCGGATTCCTGCCCATGATTGGGCAGACTTTGATTTAAAGTCTGTGGATTTTTTTGAGTCGCTGCACAACGAATACAAATTTGATTTAATTGAGGGTACGGATTTTAGAGCGTCAGGCCTTAGCATAAAGAAAAAGTTTCCCCATATTCCGTTAGTTGTAAAGTTACATACTCCATCCTATTTGATAGACTCGCTTCAATTCAATCCGATGAAAGGGTGGGCGAAGGCTCGATTTTTCATGGGACATTTAGTACGATTGCGTTGGCCCCATTTGGATAAACAACTTTCAATTTCACCCTATCAGAAAGAGTTTGAAATCCTTGCACTGGCCGATGCAATCCATGTCCCCAGCCAGTCTATTTTTGAAAAGCTGGTGGAGGTGGGGATGCTCAAAGAAAGCCAGCGGGATAAATTAGAAGTGTTCCCGTTGAATTATGACTTCGCTAAGTTTGAGCAAATCACTGAGGAGCAACCAAAAGAAGTGGTGGTCACTTTTATAGGAAGGAAAGAGGCAAGAAAAGGAGTGATTGAGTTCATGAAAGTGGCCTGTTTATTAGCTGAACAATTTCCGGACGTTACCTTTCAATTGATAGGGCGCTCAGCAGCCAGTCCTGAACATGATGTTACCATGGATGAG
>CAZNCO010000035.1:0-14545 GCA_964571345.1 uncultured Ohtaekwangia sp. | reverse complement strand
TTGCGCGGGCGGGGGTGGTGAAAGATGTAGAGGAAGGAACCGTTGTGGGTGGAAATCCGGGGCTGATGATTGGTAGGAGATGAGGAAGGGTGGGGATTCGTTGATTCGGTGATGGGGTGATTGGTTGATTCGATGATGGAGTGATTCGTTGATTCGGTGATGGGGTGATTGGTTTATTCGATGATGGAGTGATTTGTTTATTCGATGATGGAGTGATTTGTTGATTCGATGATGGGGTGATTCGTTGATTCGATGATGGGGTGATTCGATGATTCGGTGATTCGTTGATTCGATGATGGGGTGATTTGAGGATTTGAAGATGAGTTAGTTTGAGGCTGGGGGGATTAGAACCACGAAGAACACGAAGGTGCATGAAGGGTTTTCGGTTGACGCTAATGCATGTGGAGAGAATTTTGAATGAGGTTCAGGTGTGATTAATGATTTTTGATTTTAGATTATTGAATTTAGATATAGTTGAAGTCTGCGTAAAAAAGTGAATGAAATTATCGATCCTTACCGTTTGCTATAATTCAGCAAAAACGATTCAGCATACCATCGACTCGGTGCGGTCGCAGGAGTATGAGGACATCGAATACATTGTAGTGGATGGTGCATCTTCTGACGGCACAGCGGAGATCATCAAGGCAAATTCCTCGTCCATCGACCGGTGGATCAGTGAACGGGACACAGGAATCTATGATGCGATGAACAAAGCAGTGAGCATGGCGACCGGTGATGTGGTGGGAATCCTCAACTCGGATGATTTTTATGCGGATGAAACCATCCTATCAAAAGTAGCAGAAGCTTTTGCAGATCCTGCCATTGATGTGGTGTTTGGTGACCTTGAGTTTGTAGATCCAACCGATCTTACCAAAGTTGTGCGTACTTATTCGGCTGCGCATTGGTATCCGCAAAAACTGGCGTGGGGGTTTATGCCTCCGCATCCGACCGTATTCATTAGAAGAAAATACTATGAGCAATTGGGGCTGTTCAAAACCGATTATAAGATTTCGGCAGACTACGAGTTGCTCATCCGCTATTTGTACGTTCACAAACTGCGCTATACTTACCTGCCTTTGAAGATGGTGGTGATGCGCAAGGGGGGAGCGAGTACACGAAACTGGAAGAGCAATATTATTTTGAACGAAGAAATTATTCGCGGCTGCCAGGAGAATGGATTGTACACGAACCGGGTGATGGTGTATAGTAAGTATTTCAGGAAGTTGTGGGAGTTGATTTAAGGATTTGAGATTTGAGATTTATGAATTTAGATTTATGTTGAGGTTAAGGTTGAGAGTTAAGGTTATGGATGAGAGATCTTTTGATTTATGATTTTAGATTTGGCTAGTTCTGTTAGAATACAGTGGTGGCGGATTTTGATTTTTAATGATTGAGGTTGGTGTTGAATGCCTGGCTAAGTTTAGAAAGTTAAGTACAAATTAGGAGTTGTAGTACTAATTTGTACATTTGATCTGTGATTAAGCGATCGTTGCAGTCGGTACTACTTGAAATGGCTTCAAAAATGCCGATTATCAGTATTACGGGGCCACGTCAATCAGGGAAGACCACCCTTGCCAGAATGTGTTTTCCAACGTATGACTACGTAAATCTGGAGTCACCGGAAACGCGACTTGCGGCTGCGGATGATCCCAAGGGCTTTTTAAAGAACCATCAAAAGGGATTGATCATAGATGAAGCTCAACGGCTTCCGGAGCTGTTTTCCTACTTGCAGGTGATGAGTGACGAATCGGGCAAGGCAGGTGAATATATACTGACGGGTTCCCAAAACTTCCTGCTAATGAAGAGCATAAGTCAAAGCTTGGCGGGCAGGGTTTTTGTGTCGCATTTATTGCCTCTTTCAATAGGTGAACTTCATGGAGCCGGTCTACTACCAAGTGCGGGACAAACCCTATTGAATGGATTTTATCCTCGCCTTTATGATAAAAATATTGAGCCTGGATTTTTTTACCCATCCTATAATCAGACCTACCTGGAGAGGGATATTGCCGGACTTGTAAATGCAGGTAATATCAATGTCTTCCGAAAATTTATGGAACTGCTGGCAGGCCGAACGGGTCAGTTGGTTAACTTCTCAGCCATCAGTATTGAAGTAGGTGTTGACTATAAAACCATACAATCCTGGTGCTCCTTATTGGAGGCTGGATTTATGATTTTTTTTCTGCGCCCCTATCATCAAAATTTTTCAAAACGAGTGGTTAAAAGCCCGAAGGTATATTTCTTTGATACCGGGCTTGCCAGCAGTTTGTTAGGTATTAAGACAACTGAAGATGTTGCAAAACATTGGGCCAGGGGTGCGCTCTTTGAAAACATGGTGATGGCTGATGTGATGAAGAATTATTATAACCGAGGTGTAAGGCCACCTGTTTATTTCTGGCGCGACAGCAAAGGGCTGGAGGTGGATTTGATCATCGAAGAATCTCTGGCTTTAAAGGCCGTTGAGATAAAATCAGGAAGCACACTTCATCCGGATTATTTTTCAGCGCTTGAAAAACTGGAAGGGCTCGCGGGCACACCATTAACTAAATTTCTTGTCTACGGAGGACAATCGGGAAGCGTGCGAAAGGGTACAACCGTATTGCCCTGGTTTGAAGTTGATAAGCTTACCTGAGTATAATTTGAGGATTTGAGGATTTTTGATTTATGAATTTAGATTTAGATTTAGGTTTAGGTTAAGGATTTTTTCATAGATGGAGAATATTTTGATTACGGGGGTGACTGGGTTTGTGGGGCGGCATTTGGTGCGTTATTTTAGAACTAATGCGAGCATAAAATTGTATGGTCATAGCAGGAAGCCTTTGGTGGCGGAAGAGCGTGTTACCTACCTGCCGGAGTATGGTTTTGAAGTACTGATCGAAAAAAAAATAACTTCCTTTATTCACCTGGCGGGTATTGCTCATGATCTGAGCAATATTTACAAGCCGGAAGATTATTATCGGGTGAACCTGGAAGGTACACGGAAAGCGGTGGATGAATTTTTAAAATCAGATGCCCGGAACTTTATTTTTGTGAGTTCGATCAAAGCAGTATGCGATGTGGCATCGGTGCCGGCAGAGGAAGGGATGACGGCTGACCCGCAAACGGACTATGGAAAATCCAAGCGACTGGCAGAAGAGTATATTCTCTCGCTGCCATGGCCTGCAGACAAAAATTTTTACATCCTGCGCCCAGCGATGATGCACGGAAGCGGGAATAAAGGGAACCTGAATACGTTGTATAAGTATGCAAAATCGGGACTGCCCTTTCCGTTCGGTGCATTTCAGAATCAACGTTCTTTTCACAGCATCGAGAATTTTTCATTCATCGTGGAGCAATTGGTTACGCAGGATATTCCTTCGGGAGTTTATCATGTGGCAGACGATGGCTATCTTTCTACTTCCCAACTTTATGAATTGATTTGCAAGACGCTGGAACGCACGCCACGTATTTGGAAAATAAATTCACGTGCGATTGAAGCGCTTGCTTTCATGTTGGGAAAAGACAAACTCGTTTCAAAGCTCACGGAGAATATGATGGTAAGCAACCAGAAGATACTGCGTGCGATGGGTAAGCCGCTTCCCGTAGGTTTATGTGAAGGTTTGGTAAAAACAATCCAGTCGTTTGATGGAAAATAATTTACTGTTGACAGGGGTCTTGATTTTGATTGAGCTTATCTACTTTCGGGTAGCTAATCATTTTCAAATTATTGACCACCCCAATGAACGGAGCTCGCATTCGCAACCCATCATCCGAGGTGGAGGAATCATTTTTCTTTTTGCAGTGGTGACCTGGTTTTTTCAATCGGGGTTTCAGTGGCCGTGGTTGATGATCGCAATTGCTGTAATCGCGGTGGTAAGTTTTCTGGATGATGTAACATCACTGAACCCTTTTGTGCGGTTTGTGTTTCAGTTGCTGGCCATCTTGCTGGTGTTTTATCAATTGTGGCCGATTCATTGGCCCTGGTATTTGCTGGTATCGGCCGTGGTGGTGACCATCGGCACGCTGAATGCTTTTAATTTTATGGACGGCATCAATGGCATCACGGGAGTATATGCGCTGGTGATGCTGAGTACTTTTGTTTTTGTTCAGCGCAAAGTTGTTGCTTTTACAGACCTAAATCTGCTGCTTCTCAGCGGGCTGTCGGTGCTGGTATTTTTGTTTTTCAATTTTCGTAAAAGAGCACGGTGTTTTGCGGGCGATGTAGGCAGCATTACCATGGCGCTTATTCTGGTATTCTTGTTGTTGCAGCTTATTGTGGCGACCAACAATTTTCTGTGGCCATTGTTATTTCTTGTTTATGGGGTCGACTCCATTGTCACTATTTTGTACCGCCTGAAGCGGAGAGAGAACATTTTTCAGGCACATCGTACGCATCTCTTCCAGTACCTGTCTAACGAAATGAAGATTCCGCACCTTGTGGTGTCTATCATTTATGGAGTGGTGCAAGGTTTATTGAACATTGTTTTTATTTCCCTTTTTAACACCGGGAATCAAGTGATCTCGGTGATGGTAGCATTGCTGTTTTTGGTAGTATATGGCTTGGTGCGTAATCGAGTAGTAAGACACATTGCTGCCGTAAGTCGCTGAACATGTATCTTCGATTCTTTAAGCGACCGTTTGATGTTCTTCTGGCAATCAGTTTGAGCGTGGTTTTTTCGTGGCTGCTTATTTTGATTTTGTTGGTATATGTCTTGAGTTTTCAGTTTCCAATTTTGTTTATGCAAAAAAGGATCGGTCGTTATCAACGCCCGTTCACTATTTATAAATTTCGCACTTTATCGACAAATGATCAGCTGCCACTGATGGAACGAAGATTATGGTTGGGAGATGTATTGCGTTTTTTTTCGCTGGATGAATTGCCCCAGTTATGGAATGTTCTGAAGGGAGATATGTCTATGGTTGGCCCACGGCCATTGCCACTTGAATATCTTTCGTTGATGGACGAGGCGCAGCTTAGAAGGCATGAGGTGCGACCCGGGATAACGGGAGAAACGCAGCTGAAGGACAGACATAGGATTACGTGGAGCGAAAAATTCGCAAAGGATATTGGCTATGTGCATCATGTTTCGTTCCGCGGAGATATCAGTATTATTCTGAGGACAATCTTTCTATTTTTGACGCCCCGAAAGGATGTATCTTTCTTGGAGGAAAAATTTAAAGGCAATTGAAAAAACTAGCGATATTCGGAGCAGGAGGATTTGGAAGGGAGATGGCGCTGATGATCGAGCAGATTAATCTGCAGGAGCCAACGTGGGATCTCGTTGGTTTTTTCGATGATGGTAAGGTGATAAATGATGAAGTGGATGGGTATAAAGTTATTGGCAATCTGAAAGATTTGAATGAGCTGGAAGAGCCATTGAATATTTGCGTGGCGATAGCCGATCCTCAAATCCGAAATCGCATTGCTGTGAGCATCGTCAATCCCCGCCTTCGTTTTCCACCCCTTTTCCATCCGCAGTGCATGAAGGGTAGCAGCAAAAATATTTTTGGAGAAGGATGTATTTTAACGGCAGGTGTCATTTTAACTACGAATATCGTGCTTGGAAGATTCAATATTATTAACCTTGCAAGTACTATCGGACATGATGTGCGGCTTGGTGACAACTGCACGGTGATGCCGGGCTGCAGTGTTTCAGGACATGTAACCATTGGCAGCAGGGTTCAATTGGGTACGGGTTCCAGGGTTATTCAGGGAATTGAGATCGGAGATGATTGCGTGATAGGTGCTGGTGCGGTGGTTACAAAGTCATTTGAAAGTAATAAAAGAATTATGGGAGTACCTGCCCGCGCGATATGAAATTTAACTCGAAACTTATTAAGCAGAATAAAAAAGCCATTTGGTTTTTGCTTGTTTTTGTGGGATTATACCTGGTGTTGAATACGGTTTATGGACTATTTATTCAGCACTATTACCCTACCTCTGATCCTTTTACGCTGTGGGTGGCGGATCAGGTGATCTGGATACTTTCGTTTTTTGATCCTGCTGTGCAAGGATTTACCTCCGCTCATAACGAGTACATTGCAGTGGCCAATAAGGTGGATAACATTATCTACGTTTATGAAGGGTGCAATGGCATCAATGTAATGATTGTGTATCTGAGTTTTTTGATTGCGTTTCGTGGACCACTGCGGTTGTTTTTACTTTTTTCAGGAATTGGAATTATTGGAATTCATTTGATGAACCTGTTTAGAATTCTTCTGCTATACGGGGTGTCGATTTATTTTCCCGATTATGTTTATTATTTCCACAAGTATCTTTTTACCGGGGGGATTTACTTAGGGGTTTTTATCTTGTGGTTTTTCTGGGTTAGAAAATTGAAGCATGCTTACTGAGCATCGTTTTTTGTATCAGGTTTTACTTGCAGCAGGGGCGGCAGGTGTGGTGCTTGTTTTTCTTTTCCAGGACTTTTTATTTTTAGATGCGATGATGCTTTCGGAAGAAGCGAAGTTTATTCTACGAAAGGTGCTGCGTGTGTTGCTGAACGATGTGAGTATGCTGCTGATTATAATCGGATGGTTTAGAGACCGAGAGGTAGCCCGGTTGGCGATCTGGATTCAGGCCATCGATTTATTTGTGCTCTTGCCTTTGTATCTGGTATTTAAAGTTTCTTTAGAAGGAACCTCAGAGATTTCAACTCCCGCGCTTTCGCAATTACATCGATTGATCATCAATCCTACCCTGATGATTCTTCTGATCCCTGCTGTTTATTTTCAAAGGTATGCGAAGCGATGAGTAAACGTATTTATTTGTCACCTCCGCACCTTAGTGGTGAAGAGCTGATGTATGTGAAGGAAGCATTTGACACAAACTGGATAGCCCCAACGGGGCCTGCTGTAACAGCATTTGAAAAAGAATTGTGTGACTATAATTCAGTTGGGCATTGTTTGGCAGTAAGCTCGGGCACAGCGGCTATTCATCTGGCTTTGATCGTGCTAGGGGTAGAGGCAGGAGATGAAGTAATTTGTTCCACATTTACATTTTCGGGTTCGTGCAATCCGATAGTGTATCAAAATGCCACGCCCGTGTTTATTGATTCAGAGCCTGACAGCTGGAACATGGATGCAGAACTGATGAAGGAGGCGATCGAGGACCGGATCAGAAAAGGAAAAAAACCGAAGGCAATCATTGTGGTACACCTTTTCGGGATGCCCGCCAACATGCGGGAGATTATGAAGGTTGCCCGCCATTACGACATTCCCGTCATTGAAGATGCGGCAGAAGCGCTCGGCTCTTTATACGAGGGAAAGAAAGCCGGCAGCATCGGAGACATCGGCATTTATTCATTTAATGGCAACAAGATCATCACGACTTCCGGGGGCGGAGCAGTGGTGTCCAACCGGGGGGATTGGATTGAGCGAGCGCGTTATTTGTCAAGCCAGTCGAGGAGTCCGGCTCCGTATTACCAACATGAAGCCATCGGCTATAATTATCAACTGAGCAATATTTGTGCAGCGATAGGAGTGGCACAGATGCTGGTGCTGGAGCAGCGGATTAGCCAGCGCAGGAATATTTACCATTTTTACCGGAAAGTGCTTGATGAATATCGGTTCGCGTTTCAACCGGAGGCGCGCGGTTCATTTTCGAATAGGTGGTTATCGACCGTTTTGGTGGAGCATGAATCAATTACCAATGAGGAAATCCGGAAGGCACTTGAAGTTGACAACATCGAAACACGGTTGCTATGGAAGCCGATGCATCGCCAACCAGTATTTGCTGCATCACCGGCTTATTTGAATGGAGTGTCTGATATGCTTTTTAAAAAGGGGCTTTGTCTACCTTCGGGGTCTGCTTTAGAGTTAAGTGAGCTGGAGTTTATTTGTGAAAAGATAAATAGGATATTGAAGTAACATCATCCCATTAACCTAATTACATTTTAGTAAAAGGGTTGAACGCCTGATTGCTTCACTTTTCAATTTGGAGAGATTGACGTGTTACGAGCTTATTATTTTGCATGTGAGGGGTGCAAAGCTTGCTAAGAAAGTGGCAAACCAGCATTTGCGATGAAGAGGGTTACAATTCTTGAGCAATACGAATACAAAACAGGCCATTTATGAGCGAAAAAACTGTGTATCTTTGTAAGATGGTCTTGGCTTGATCTTAGTAATTGTTTGGAAACAAATTGAAAGAGATATTTTAGGAAAAAACAAGGTTGTTATTATGAAGAAAATTTTTACAATTTCAGGCGTTTTCATTCTGTTTGTTTTTGCCGCCAAGGGACAGACCAATTTTCGCACCAATGGTACGGGAGGAGGACAGTGGACAACTATCGGTACGTGGCAAGTTGAAAGCCCCAATGGCTCAGGAAACTGGGTTGCCGCCACCAGCACGCCAACTTCTGCCAGCAATACGATCGAGATTCTGGGTACAGACGCAGTGACTGTTGCAGCAAACCTAACCATTGACCAGACGACAATTGATGCGGGGGGAAGCGTAAAAGTTACAGGTGGTACTTTAACCCTGAACAATGTGGCGAGTGCGCTTGTGGTAAATGGTACGCTGTCGCTTAGTGGTGGAACTGCCATCTCAAGTCCTTCGGCCACAGCCCTTGTTGTGAATGGTACCTATACTCACGCCATCGATGGTGGTACGGTTCCTACAGCTACCTGGAATACAGGATCTACTTGTAATATCACAGGGTATGTTAAAACTACTATTAGTGGGATCAACCAGTCATTTTATAATCTTACGTGGAATTGCGCTGGCCAGACCAAAGCATCTACAAACAGTTTAGGATCAACCACTACTACGGTGAACGGAGATTTTTCGATTGTAAACACAGGAGTCAGTTCGGTTACGCTGGGCGCAACCACGCTCACGATTGGTGGGAGCCTTTCGGTGGGGGCTTCGGCCACGGTGATTTCAGCAAATACGACCATTAATATTGGGAATAGTTTGACAATTGATGGCAGTTATACGATGGGAACAGAGACGATGGTGTTCAGTGGAGCAGCCGCAACTATTTCAGGAGCAAAACTTGCAGCAACTACCTTAAATTCAATTACTGTGAGCAGCGGAGCCAATGTGAGCACTACGGACGTGTTGACATTAGCAGGAAATTTGACTAATAATGGCTCTTTTTCACCGGGATTTGACATTAATATACAGGGCAATTGGGTGAACAACGGAACGTTTACTTCAGGGGCTTTTGTACATTTCAATGCCACTAAAGCACAAACCGTTTCAGGGACAGCTGATTCACAATTTTTTGATGTTGAAATTAACAATTCTAAAGGAGTAACTATTAGCTCTACACAAACCGTTAATGATTTATTATTGCTTTCATCTGGTACTTTGACTACAGCAGGCTTTTTGAATATTTTGAACGGTGCCACTATTAAGGTTGTTGCAGGTACTGTGTCTGCAACCCCGAACGGAGGTCCATGGAATTTGTTATATGTTAATACTGCTAATATAACAACGGGACCAGAAATACCTTCACCAGGTACAGTAACAAGCGTAATTGTATCTTCTAGTGCTACTGTTACACTTAACAGTGCATTGTCAGTAGGTTCAGGAGGATTTAATTTAAATTCGGGAAAGTTTACGGCAGGTAGTTTTGCTATTTCAACATCTTCTTTAACGACACTATCTGGGACTACATTTACGGCTCCCAGCACAACACTGACGATTACCTCTGGGAATGTAAGTGTATCAGGAACAAGTTATGTGAATAACTCGGGTACTTTAATTTTTGCGGGTACAACAAGCCAAACCCTTTCGGCTGGAACCTCTGCAAATTTTTATTCTATTACCATTAACAGTGGCGCGACTCTTGTTGCTCCTACTACCCTGAACGTGCAAGGCAATTTTACAAATAATGGTACTTTTTCAGCAGGCACGGGAACGGTTAATTTCAATGGTACTGTAGCTCTTTCCACGGTTTCCGGAAGCAGCAATACTTCTTTTTATAATCTTACTGTAAATAAATCTTCTCCGGCCACTAATGCAGTAACCCTCAGTGCGGCAGAGACGATCACCAATAATTTAACGGTTACTGCGGGCACCCTGAACCTGGCTTCAACTGTTGCGATCACGGGTACATCCAGTCAGGTAACATTGACTTCGGGAACGTTGAATGTCACAGGTGCTGTGAGTGTTACCGGGGTATCCAGCCTAATTAAATTAACGGCAGGAACGTTTTCCGTTACCTCCAACAAACTGTCGTTGGCAAGTGGGTCTACCGTTAATGTAGTAGGAGCAACGATTTCCACTTCTAGCCCTACGGGTGGCCCGTGGAATTTAACGTATACTGGGGGGAGCCTTACCACAGGATTTGAGGTGCCTACTACAGGGGCGGGCACTGTGCAATCTGTTACTTCTTCAAGTACCGCGGGAACTACGATTACCCTGAACAAGGCGCTGACCGTTGGAACCGGAGGTTTTACTGTTACAAGCGGAACTTTTGCCTGCGGTGCCAATGCTGTTTCATCGCCTTTTTTAACTGTCAATAGCGGAGCCACGTTTATAGAACCTACTTCAACCCTTACGCTTACCGGTAACCTTACGATTAATGGTACTTACACGAGCGCGGGCACATTAGTATTTGGCGGTGTTTCAGCGCAGACCATATCAGGTGCTGCTGCCACCACTACGAATTTTAATTCTATAACGGTGAATAGTGGTGCAACGCTTACTGCTCCTACTGCTTTAACTGTTTTGGGAACGCTACAAAATAATGGAACGTTTACGGCTGGCACCGGCACCGTAACTTTTTCATCAGCCGCCAGTGCCGCCACTGCGCAAATATCAGGAAGTTCGTCCCTGACATTTTATAATCTAACAGTAGCCAATGGTACTGCCGCGACAGATCTGATCAATGAGAATAGTGCCGGGGTTAATCTGACGAATATACTCAACGCAGGCGCTGCGACCTTCGATACAGATGGAGCTGCTAATAATCGTACGTTCACGCTTTTATCTACGGGAGATAAGCCTTCTGTTGATGCCAGTATTGCTGCGTTAACAAGTGCGACACCCACCTCACAATTGCCAGGGCAAATAACAGTGCAGCGTTTTCTGAGTAAAATTGGGGTTTCCGCCTATAATTATCAGGTATGGAGAGATATTTCGGCCCCTGTGAATTCAACCGTTGCAGATCTTATTAATTCAGCCAAGCCGAGTGGTTTGTATTTGCCGGTTACCGGGTCTTTCTCGGGAGCTAGCACGGTATCGGGAGCCTCTGGTAATTCTTTGTTTAGCTATGCAGAGAATACCACTACAGATACCAACGGAGATGGGGTAGTTGATTTAAATGACGGTTTTACCGGGTTTCCCACTTCTACATCGGCCACTGCCTTTACAGCAGGTCAGGGGTATTCTATTTTTATCTTTGGAAGTGACCCACCTGTAAGTACTACAGGCAACGCCAAGTTTGATTTGACGGGATTGGCCAATGCAGGAAGTATTAGTTTGCCGGTTTCATACACAGCAGCAAGAAGCACAACGGTTTATAACGATGGATGGAACCTGGTAGGGAATCCCTATCCATCTACCATTGATTGGAAAGCTGCATCGGGATGGACCAAGACGAACATCAATGATGCCATTTATATGGATGATTACAGCACGTCCAATCCAGTGTTTGCTTCTTATGTGAATGGTGTTGGTACGAATGGCGGGACGCAATACATTGGCACCGGGCAAGGATTTTGGGTGAAGGCAAATGCAGCCTCACCGGTGCTGACGATTTCGGAGAGCGTAAAGGTGGCTGGAACCCAAACAACTATTTTCAGACAGGCAGCGCCTCAGAATATGCTTCGGGTGACTTTACAAACAAGTGACAACCTGCGAGATGAGACGGTTATTTATTTTACAGATTCTGCTTCGGTAGGATTTGATCCGAAATACGATGCGCTGAAGCTTAACAACCAATATGGCTATCTGAATCTATCTACACTTGGCGTTTCGCAGGATAAATATGCGATTAACGCGCTGCCACCTTTTTCAACATGTTCTCAAACTGTTCAGTTGAATGTTAGCGATGTGACCACAGGGACTTACAATTTATTGTTCTCAGACTTCGCTACGATGTCATCGTCCATTCAAATTCAGTTGAAAGATAACTTTTCCCAGACCGTTGTTGACGCGAGACAGACTACCAGTTATCCCTTTAATGTGGATCAAAACAATGCACTCACCTATGGGCCCAACCGATTTGTGATTACGTTTACCTATCAACCCGGGAATAATAGTTTAAATTTATCGGCTGCGAATGTGTGTGATCCATCAACGGCTAAAATTACAGTTTCCAATTCGTCTGCAGATTTTGCGTACAGTATTTTATCCTTAACAGACGGAAGTACATTGGTTGGACCGACCAGTGGCACGAATGCTGACCTTGTTTTAACGGTTCCATCTAATCTATTGATCGCGGGCGTGAATCAATATCAGATCAGTATGGTTAGTAAATATTGTACTTCTAATGTGATGACCGCCAACGCATCGTTCACCTACTCGCCCATCCCAACTGCTCCTACTGCGGTTTCGTCCACTTCCTGCGGACAGGGAGTTGTTACCCTTACGGCTTCCGGTGCTCCGGCAGATGGTCATTACAACTGGTATGATTCGCTGGGGGCAGTGACGCCACTGAACACACAGACTGCTATTTTTTCAACTCCTGTTTTGACCAAGACCCAGACCTACTATGTTTCTAGTGTGAATGGATTGGGCTGTGAAGGAAGCCGAACGAGCATTGATGCAACGGTAGTCAATCTTACTCCTGCTGCTATTACCGTAGTCGACCTGACGACTATACAATCCAATTATGCAAGTGGAAATCAATGGTATTTGAACGGAACGGCCATAGCCGGAGCTACAGGGGCCACTCTGAAGGCTACCCAAAGCGGTTCTTATCAGCTTGTTGTTACGTCCAATGGATGCACGACTACAGCCACACTCGAATTTGTAGTGACTGCAGATGAGCAAAATCTGGAAGGAATAAAACTATATCCCAATCCTGTTAAAGGGCTATTCACGATTGAAGTCAGCCATGACGGGCAGCCAGAGGCAGAGTTGCTGAATGCTGCGGGAAAAACAATAGCGCAGCTATCATTTACAGACGATGGTGTAAAATATTTTTCAAGCTATAATTTATCGGGGGAAAGCAGTGGAATGTATTTGGTAAAGATTTACCAGAGTAATAAATTGTCGGTGGTTAAAGTAATCAAAGATTAGCAAATGACAAGATTCAATAACGTGCTTCGATTCTTTTTTCTTAGCTCCATTTTGCTGAATCCCGTGCTATTATTTTCGCAGCCAGGTCATGGTAGTAACTGTCCGAAGCCACCATGCCCTAAGTCTGTTCCGATTTCAGGAATTGAAATTCTGATTGGTGCCGGGAGCCTTTATGGTTTGAAAAAGGTGATTTCGAAAACGAAGGACAAAAAGTGATCCGATTTATAGTAAAGTTTATTCGGAATTTGCGAATCTTGCCCCGTTGGGTGATTGTTCTGATTGACGTTTCGGTTATTTTGGTTTCATCGCTCTTAGGATATCTGCTTCGCTTTAACTTTCATGTTCTGGATATGCAGATGAACAGCTATGGCAGGGGTATGATTATTTATACTTGCTGCGGTTTGCTTGCAATCCTTATCACCAAGAGTTATAATGGCATCGTGCGTTATACTGGTATCCAGGATGCTGTGCGGATATCCTTCATGCTCTTGGTAAATCTTGTGCTCATCGTAATATGTAATCTCGCCTTTTTCTATTTTCGACAGAGCAATATCATCCCGTATTCGACCATATTCATAAGCCTTTTTTCGTCCTTTCTGCTGCTTTTCAATTACAGGCTGATAATCAAGCAGGTATTTTCTTATTACCGGAACTCGATGCTTAATCATTCCAGGGTAATGATTTTTGGAGCTGGTCAGACCGGTATTATTACTCGGCATGTGATCGAGTCAACACCCAAAATGAAGGTAGTTGGTTTTTTAGAGGATGATTCAAATAAGATTGGAAAAATACTGGACGGTATTAAGATCTACCGTGCTGAAAATTCGCAGCTTGAGCGATTGTTTGTTGACATGGAGGTGGATGAGGTAATCTTTACTGTGAAAGATGCGACCCTGGAGCGAAAAAACGACCTAGTGGATATTTGTGTTAGGAGCCAAGTGCGTGTACGGACGATTCCTCCGGTCGAGAAATGGGTGCATGGCGAACTGAGTTTTAATCAGATTAAGGAAATCAATATTGAGGACTTGCTGGGTAGAGAAGCTATTAAGATTTCAAGTTATAATATTGAAACGGCTGTTAACGGCAGGCGTATTCTGATTTCGGGAGCTGCCGGGTCTATCGGGTCGGAGGTATTCCGGCAGGTTGCCTTATATAAGCCCGAATCGGTTGTGCTAATCGAGCAGGCAGAGTCGCCAATGTATGAATTGGACAGGGCAATCCGTTCCATGCATTTGGCTACACGGAAGGTTTGCTGCGTTACAGACATCACTAATGCAGACGGCACTCGTTAAATTTATTCGCTTCACAGACCCCCACTTGTCTAACCCGAGGTGGCCTCTAAACAAGTGCCATCATAGGAGAGCAATCATAGGG
>CAZNCO010000034.1:0-14818 GCA_964571345.1 uncultured Ohtaekwangia sp. | reverse complement strand
GAAGATATCTACATTTGATGGCACACGACCAGACGGATCTCCTGATCCGGAGAAAATGCGATCATGGACAGTAGTGGGTGTGGTGGAGAACTTTCATTTCTCTACCATGAAAGAAAGCATCCTGCCCTTAGGATTGTTTCTTGCCAAAAGCGATGGAGCAATCTCCTTTAAGTTCAGTTCTTCGAATGTGAATGAGGTGGTGCAGTCGATCGAAAAGGTCTGGAAACAATTTGCACCCGGTCAGCCTTTTCAATATTCCTTTTTGGATGAAGACTTTGAGCGTATGTACCGCAGTGAAACGAGACTGTCAAGTATCTTCCTGATTTTCGCAGGCCTTGCAATCATCATTGCTTGCCTGGGTTTGTTTGCACTCACTTCTTTCACCGCAGAGCAGCGCACCAAAGAAATAGGCATCCGGAAAGTGCTGGGCGCAAGCGTATCCAGCATTATGATTATGCTCTCCAAAGATTTTGGCAAGCTGGTGCTGATCGCTTTCGTTATTGCCGCACCTGCGGCATGGTGGGGTGTTGACTGGTGGCTACGTAGCTATTCGTACAAAGCAGATATTGAGGTTTGGATTTTCGTTGTAGCTGGCGTCACTGCCTTCATCATCGCCTGCCTTACCATGAGCTTTCAATCCTTCAAAGCCGCCACCAACAGCCCGGTGAAGTCGTTGAAAAGTGAGTAGTCAAAAAAATAAATCATCCTACTGCCCACGATGCTTTGGGGTAGTAGGGTGATTTAAATAAGTTCCCGCATTTCCCAGCGAGTCCTCAACATAGGCTATTTGAACTCGACCCACTCAAAACACGGGGTCCATTTTTTATGAGTACGTCCAAAGAGGTAGAGGTTCATCCGTTTATACACAAAATCATTGCCATTCATCTCCCGCCAAGGTTTTGCCTATCATCTGTCAAGTTTGAATGTCAATATTGCCTCATTCGTATTTCAGCGCCTCTACCGGATTGCTCTTCGCTGCTTTCCAAACGACAGATGCGATTGTGCTGAGCATAATCATGATCAGAATTGCTACAGGCAAAGCAAAGTGCCACCACTGCAATTCAATTCGCTCAGAGAATTTTAGGAGATACTGCTGTGCCAGATACCAGGCTATTGGTATACCAACAAATGAAGCAACAATGACCTGTCTTACCGTTGTGCTCAATAAAATTTGAGCTATCTGGTGCAGTTGTGCGCCTAATACTTTCCGGATGCCTATCTCTTTGGTTTTTTCCATTACTTTATTGGAGATCATACCGAGCAGACCCAAACAAGCAATACCAATTGCTAAGAACGTAAACATCATTACCTGATTTCGAGCAGTCTTTTCGTTGAGATGAGCTTTGTTTAAGTGGTCATCTAAAAAGTACCATACGAAAGGATTTCCGGGGAACTGCTCGTTATACAACTTTTCAATATTTCCCAATGTATTATGAAGTTCGCGGGTGTTCATACGCAAGGACAATCTTTCGGGAGATATCGCATTTGTGCCTGTATATGCTAACATGATTCCTCTCCCCGAGCCTGATTCCGTGTCGGTTCGGTTTAAATTAATAACGGAGGAAAGTCGGTAGTCTTCAAATACTCCGATTACTGTTGCTGAGATCAGTCCATGATGTCGATACGCGATATTGATGTTTAGTGCATCATTGGGATTGGCATATCCTAAACGTTCCGCTGACTTACGGCTAATTAAAACTTGATTCGTTGGATTGTCCTTTATAAAATTCCTGCCCGCAATTAATTTTATCCCATAAAATGATAAGAAGTTTTCATCGACATAGTTTTTGTCAATCACAAAACTTGAGGGACTGCCGGTTCTGCTTATGAAAGTCGCATCATAAGCCTTATTTCCTACGTCAAATAGACCGCTGCTTAAAGAAACGTCTTCAATATTTTTATCCGTGCTTAACAGTTGAGTTTTAAAGGTTTTAATAACAGAGAAATAGTTTGCTGGTTTAAGAACGGGCGCGTCCACTATAATGACTTCTTGCTTATTAATACCTGTATTTAATGATAAAACATAATTGAGTTGAGAAGCAATGACAAAACCAAAAAGGATGAAAACAATGGCCAATGAAATCTGCGCTGTCGTTAATGACGTAGTCAATATTTCTACACCTGACGATTGCCTGCTTTGATTAAATATAGCACGTGGGCTTAGCTTTCCTGAAATCAATGAAGGGTATAGACCTGAGATGAACACACCACATATAAAGACAGCGGAGAGCAAAGCAATAGAAGCGTAATGAGGAGATTGATAGCTTTCGGCAGGAATATCGAAAAACGTGGAAACGGGGAGTTGAGCGAGATGAATGAAAGTGATCGCCAAAAGCAAAGCAGTTACATTGATTACAAGAGATTCAGTCAAAAATTGTTTGGCCATATCCCAAGGGTTGCCTCCGGAGACTTTTCGGGTGGCCACTTCCTTGAACCGATGTTTAAGTCTCACAACTGATAAGTTGACGTAATTGATCCACGCCATCACCAAAACAGAAACAGCAATAAACGCGAGCGATATTAAAAACGGTTTTGACTTGGCTGGGAAAACATCTTCATGCTTATCGCCAAAAGGAATTTCAACAAGCGGCTGAACATAGAAATCGACTGTCACATTGGGAAATAGTCTGAAAACATTTGACCAATATTTTTTTACGTTTTTGTTCAGCCTTGTTTCAAATGCTTTAAAGTCAGTGTCATTCTTAAATTTTAAATAAAAGACAATTGACGCACGGTCGACTTGCCATTTGTTCACGTAGTTTACATTTGAAATAACCATGTCAAAAATCAGGTGAGAGTTATGAGGAATATCTGCATAAACCCCAGATACCTTTAACGTAATGCTGTCGTTGAGCTTTAATAATTCTCCTGTGGGATCAGTATTTCCAAAATACTTAACGGAGGTGGATTGAGATAACACCACATTGCCTGCATCTTTCAATACATTGGCAGGATTGCCATAGATTAAGGGGAGAGTAAAAAAAGTGAATAAATTGGAGTCGGCATATACCACCTTTTCCTCTTTAAAAACAACACCTGGTTTAGATGGTATGGTAATACCTATTTTGTCATCGTGATTTACGGGTGTCTCCCCATCAACAAAATGGGCCTGATTTAATATTCGAAGGGTGCTTTCTATTTCTGGAAAATCTTCTTTCACGCTTGAAACTATAGATGCCCCATTGTTTGCATTAACTTCAATAGTTGTGTTACCGTTTTCATCTGTTTGTTGCCAGATGTGACCTACGCGGGCCATCCGGTCGGCATCTTTATGGAATTGATCCGATTTTAATTCGGTAATAGCGTATTGCCATAAGATGTAAAACGAAGCAAAGCCAATGGCTAACCCGCCAACATTAATCGCTGTGAAAAACGGATTTCGCGCCATCAGGCGGAACGAGAGTCTGAGGTAGTTGAGCAGCATGTCTTTTGTCTTAAATAATTTTCAAATTGGATTTACTCATACTTCAAGGCATCCACCGGATTATTCTTTGCTGCTTTCCATAACACAGAGGCGATGGTACACAGCATAATCAATAAGAGAATCGCGACAGGCAAAGCATAGTTCTACCATTGCAGTTCAATACGTTCAGAAAACTTTTGAAGATATTGCTGGGTGAGGTACCAAGCCACTGGGATACCGATTACCGTTGCTACTATAATTTGTTTTACCGTTGTATTTAAAAGTATCTGGGCAATTTGATAAAGTTCTGCGCCCAGCACTTTTCTTATGCCAATCTCTTTGGTTTTTTCCACTACTTTGTTGGAGATCATGCCCAGCAGACCGAGGCAGGCGATGCCGATGGCTATAAAGGTGAAAAGTAAAATCTGGTTACGCGCGGTTTTCTCACCGTCATAAAAACGCGCTACTTGGTCATCCAAAAAATAGAACCTGAAAAGTTGGCCTGGGAAAACTTGTTTGTAGAGGTCTTCTATTGCCTTACCGGTCTCATGAAACCAAGCAGGGTTTAGCCGTAACCCAATCTTCTGAGGCGTTGAAGAAGGAATAAATTTATCTTTGTAAGTAAGGATGATGCCTCCATGTCCTTCCCCCATCCCTTGATTTATCAAGAAAGATTCTTTGCCTCCTTTATAATCTTCTATGACCCCTATTATCTCAGCATATTGAAAATTGGCTGCCTCCAATGAACCGGTATTCACTAGTATCGTACTGCCTACGGCTTCTTCGGGGCTTTTGAAGCCGATCCGGGTAATAGCCTTCCGACTAAGGATCAGAGTGCTCGAATCGGAGGGCAAGTCTTTTTGGAAATTCCGTCCTGCCAATAGTTTGATTTGATAGAATGGGATAAAATTTTCGTCCACCCCGCCATTGGTGTCAACACAAGCGTCATTCATTGCCGCACTGCGCTTAAGGCAAATCTCATCATTGTCGGCATCTCCCGTAATGGATGTGAAAGAAGTTGCTCCTTGAATGCCTTTTGCTGCTTTTATTTTTTCCATTAACACCGCGAGGTCGGCATCGAATGATGGATTTCTCACTTGCGGTAAATCTATTATTCCAACCTGGTTTCGGTTCAGACCATAGTTTGCATTCAAAACATAATCAAGCTGGTTGTTCACTGCAAATACCCATATTATCAAGGTAACAGAAAACCCAAACTGAAATATCACCAGGCTTTTAACAAGATAAAACCTGCCGGTAAGACGCCCTGGTACTTTAAACAACGACCCGGGTGAAAATTTTACAAAAATAATGACTGGCAAAAATCCACTGATCAACACCCCGGCCATCAGTACCAAACAAAATACAGCGATTGTTGAGGTCAGGATTGTTTGCCAGGGCAACACATAAAATCCAAACCATGCTTGTAAGGGATGTTTTATCAATTGAACAATAGTCAAGGCCAACACGAGTGATAACAGGTTTATTAAAAAGGACTCTGTTAAAAATTGAAGTATTAAATCGATCAAGCGCGCCCCGCAGGTTTTTCTTACGCCAACCTCTTTCAATCGTTTCAGGTAAAATGAAACTGACATTTGTATGTAATTCACCCATGCGATGACCATCGTGAATACCCCAACCCCGAGAAGAATGTTTAGATAAAACTTTGATTTTGGTTTGAAATAATCCTGTACGTATGAAACAAATGGAACCTCCGCCAATGGCTGAAGATAAAATTGAGCTTTTACCATGTTGCGTTGGGTTATGGGTATCCTTTCAGAAAAATAAAAACCGGATTTACTCTTCAGTTTAGATTCCAGTATTTCCATATTAACCCCTGGCCTCAGTTTGAGATAGCTGTGACAACCCCCAGACCCTATCTGGTTGAAATAATTCTCAATTCCAACATCAGAGATCACCGCTTCAAATTCAAAATGAGTATTGGGGGGAAGGTCTTCAAAAACACCCGTTACCTTAAGGGCTATTTTATTGTCGATAAGCAAGGTCTGGTTAATAGGATCATAATCTCCAAAATATCTTTTTGCAAATTTCTGAGAGATTGCTATTGTGTTGGCCTCCACCAAGATTTTATCTGGATTGCCAGAGATTATATGGATAGAGAAGAAATTGAAAAAATTAGGATCGGCATAAGTTATGTTACTTTCTTTAAAGGAAACAGGATCGCCACGCTCATCTAGCCTTGTTATAAATAGATTTTTGCTATGATACGGAATGTGTTCTGGAGCAAAATTCTCCTGTCTGAAAATCCGCGTCATTGCTTCCACTTCCCCGTAATCGGCCGCCAGGTTCTTTATTATTTCTGGCAAATTAAAATCTCCGAATTGACTTTGTGACCAATTCACATTGTCGTCAGTCCATTGCCAGATAAACCCTAGACGTGCAATCCTGTCCCAATCCTTCCATTGCCGATCGCTGTTCAATTCATTCTGGCTGAACTGCCACAACACGAAAAATACGGCAAAGCCCACGCTTAGCCCAACCACGTTTACAAATGTAAAGAATGGATTCCTTGCGATGAGGCGGAAAGAGAGTTTGAGGTAGTTGAGGAGCATGAGTAAAAAATTATGCAGACATCAATTTCAATTAGTGCGCCAGCAGTCAAACTCAGGCAAATTTATTATTTTGCTCAGGATTAGATTTTATCGTGTATTAAAATGAAACACTGTTGCGTTTCGAAATGAATCAAGTCAACAAGAAAAACTTAGCTTAAAGACACTGCCTTTTCCAACCTCCGATTCAACAGTAATATCTCCTTTCTGCTTTTGCATGATTTGTTTGGAGATACTAAGTCCAATTCCACTGCCACCTTTTTTTGTGGAAAAGAATGGAATGAAAATTTGATCAAGATCTTCCGGTGCGATCCCCGTACCTGAGTCGCGAAGAGCTATATGCGCATAACGGTTAGCTTCACGAATCAATTGAATTTCAATGTGCTTATGATCTTTCATATTGGCCATCGACTCGATCGCATTCTTCATTAAATTGATCAGCACTTGTTGCGTCAGGTTTCGATCGGCATATATTTTCACATCCTCTGGTATAAGAAGTTTACACGGAATACCTTCTTTAATCAAGTCCTTAGAAAACAATTGAACAGATTCATTGATGATTTCTTTTGCGCTCACTTTTTCAAGCATGGGTTCAGGAACCTGTCCCACCATTCTAAAATTGTGAACAAATTCCTTCAGCGTTCGACTGCGCTGGTCGATCGTGCGCAGGCTGGTCATCATATCATGACGCTGCTCTTCGGTAAGTTCCTGGTTTGCTTCATGCGTGTTCATTACCATTTCGTAGATGTAGGAAGAAAGCGTGGAGAGTGGTATGGCAGAGTTGGAGATTTCGTGCGTGAGCACACGTAAGAGTTTGTGCCAGGTATCTGCTTCTTTGGCTGCTAGTTCACTGGTTACATCCTGCAGCGAAACTAATTTCAGATTTCGGTCCTCGAACAACACATGGCACGAATTAATCGTGAGGAATATCACTCTTCCAGAATGCGCCAGCTTATGAGAGGCTCGCTCACCATCCTGAATTTGCCGCAAGATCCTAGGCAATTCAAAGTCGATCCGCCCCAGCGTGTCAATTTTTTGCAGAAATGGAACCTGAAGCAGTTGCTTAGCGGCATGATTGATCAGGAAAATTTCTCCGTTGCTTTCTTCAAAGCAAATCATAGGTGCGCTTGTTTGTTCAACTACTACTTGCAGGAGCTGATGTTGTGATTCGCGCTCAGATCGTAGTCTTTTAAAAATGGTATTCAATTGATTGAAGGCGCGGTGCAGGTCATAGTCGTCTGTTTTGGGGTCTTCCGGAAAAGTCACCGCAAAATCGTTCTGACGAAGGGCTTGTAAAAATGCGGTAAGCTTTCTCTCGGAGCTGTCAACGAGTCGTATCGCACTAAAGAAAATAAAAATGGTGATGAGTCCAGTCCAGATACCTGCCAGCCAATAAGGAGAATCAAAGATCAGATAACCGGTGAAGCACCCAAAGAAACAAATCGCTGCAAGTCGCACGGCTAACTTGCGCTGAAATTTTCGTTTTAGCGTGCTCTGGCTACCTGCATTGTTTACAGACGATCTGCTAAGGGAGATTAGCGATGCCATATTCTTCAAGTTTGCGATATAGGGTAGTGCGCCCGATGCCAAGTTCTTCGGCAGCTCTCGTTAAATTATTTTGGTTTTTAAGGATTGCCTTACGGATTACTTCACGTTCAACGTCTGCGAGGTTAAGCGTAGAAAATGAATTTACATGGTGATGTTCATCTACCAACTGAAAGTCCTTCATCGTAAGCATAGAATCTTTACACAAGATCACTGCCCGCTCTACCGCATGCTGAAGTTCTCGTACATTGCCTGGCCAACGATAGCGGCTCAACCGGTGCAAAATTTCATCATTCACATCCAGCTGTTTATGATAGCGTTGCTTATACAAAGCAAAATAATGAAGAAACAAAGCGGGAATATCTTCCTTGCGGTCACGAAGTGGAGGTAGAGGAATCTCAATGGTTTTAATACGATAAAATAAATCTTGGCGAAAAGATCCATCTTTAACTAATTCGTAAATGGGGGCGTTCGTTGCGCAGATCACTCGTATGTCAAGTGGAATGGCGCGGTTGCCGCCAACGCGCGTGATCACCCTGGTTTGCAGTGCGGATAGTAATTTCACCTGTAGTTCAGGAGGCAAGTTGCCGACTTCATCCAAAAACAAAGTGCCTTTATTGGCCAATTCAAATTTTCCTATTCGGGTTTCTTTTGCATCGGTGAAAGCACCTTTTTCGTGACCGAACATTTCTGACTCAAAAAGCGTACGGCTCACGGCACCCATATCAACCGCGATGAAGGGTTCGCGTGCCCGTGGCGATTGCTCATGAATAGCTCGTGCCACTAATTCTTTGCCGGTGCCGTTTTCACCCAAAATCAATACGGCTGCATCGGTGGTTGCTACCTGGCTAATGGCATGAAGTACAGGCTGCATAGAAGGTGACTCAGCAATGAAGGGAGAAGATTCACGATCAATGCTGTGAGTTGAAATTGGTTGTTTCGATTTCAGTTGTGGGTTTTCTTTCCGCGCACGCGCTTGCTGGTAGGCATTGATTACCGTGGCCACGAGTTTGTCCTTATCCCAGGGCTTTGGCAAAAAATCTACTGCACCTTCTTTGATCGATCGCACGGCCAACTCAATATCGCCATAAGCCGTTTGGAGCACCACCTGCGATTGAGGCGAAAGTTGTTGAATTCGTTTTAACCAGAACAAGCCTTCATTACCGGACGTAGCCCCAGCCTTAAAATTCATATCAAGGAGGACTACATCGAAATCCTGTTGCCTCAGTTTTGTTTCGAGTGTTTTGGGCGATTCAAGGGAATCAATTCTATCAAAGTGTTCCTTCAGTATGATGCGCGAAGTAAGCACTACGTGCTCATCATCATCAACAATGAGAATGCAGCCGGGGAATTTCTTCATCTACTAAATTTAGTCAAAAAAAATCGTGTCTAAATTCACGGAGTATCTCAACACGTGACCGCTTTAAGGTAAACCGAATCATCTTATTTACCCCGCAGGTTATGACTTTGGAGTAACCATAATCGTTCCATATCCTGAAAAAGGCTTTTTATCCGGGATGAGATCGCTGTGTTCTAAAGAGCGACAAACGGGGTGTTCTAAAATGAAACAGTTGTATGTTTCATAGTAATACATTTACATCGCATTCAACACTGGCATCCTCAACATCAGAAAATAACGATGATAGAATTTCTCCAGCTATTTCAAGCTGAGACAATGCAATGAAAGCAGAGTCAGGGCTTTGTTACTTCAGTTTCATATTCACCGGGTCCCAATTAACAATTTTCTTCTGAAAATAACTTTCATTGCAGGCCAACGCGGGTGCCGCAGCTCTGAATCCAAATACCGCATCTTCTACCACTTGCTTGCCAGTGCGGATTGCATCAAAGAAATTGGTGAAGTGGTCAAGATGTTCATCGTATCCCTGGGGAGCTTTGTACGTGATATCATCCTTTATTTTCCTCTTGCGTTGTTCTGGCGTCCACTTTGCATCATATTCCTTTTGCATTTGCTCTTGCATACTTTTAGAGAACGTGAACAACGAATCATACCCTCCGAAGCCAGGCGCTTCAGGCATGATGCTGTGTTTGATGGTAATAGTATTGCCACGCACGTCCATCACACCTTCCGAGCCTACCAACCGGATAATTTCCTGGCCTCCGGTGCCGCTGATAAAATTAACTTGCAACGTCAGCTCAAACGCGGGATGCTCGGCACAATCTCCATATTGCATTACGCCCGCCATCACGTCAGGCATATTGCGACCATCTTTCCAGTAACTGAATTGCCCTGTGCTATAGATTGTCTCGGGCCCTTTGGAATTGGTGATCAAATGCGTACCACTCAATAAGTGAATGAACAAGTCGCCTGCTACTCCTGTACCTACTTCTTTGTATGCCCGCCACCAGAAAAATTTCTTCGCATCAAAGGGCATTTTCTCGGTCACTTCAATGAACCGTTCCCAATCTGTAGTGGATGCATCTGCATCTTTCGGAATCGTGTACTCCCACGCCCCAATAGAACTTTGACGATCATACACAGCGTTGACCATATTCAATTTTCCGATCTCGCCTGCCGCCAATAATTCTTTTGCTTTCGCCAGGCCAATACTGCTCACGCGCTGGCTACCTACCTCCACCACTTTACCATATTTCTTCTGTGCATCAATCACATCATAGCCCTCACTGATTTTATAAACCATGGGCTTTTCGCAATACACATGTTTTCCTTTGGCTAAAGCGTCAATTGTAATACGAGCGTGCCAGCAGTCGGTGGTGGCGAGAATGATCGCGTCAATATCTTTTCTGTCCAACAGTTCTTTATAATTCCTTGTGGTGTACAGATCCTTGCCAAATTTCTCTTTCGCATTTTCCAGTCGGCCCGGATACAGATCGCAAATGCCGGCCAGCTCAACACCCGGCACCTTCAACGCAGTATCCAAATCAAAATGGCCTTGCACCCCGTAACCAACCACACCAACCCTGATTTTATCTCCGGCAGAAATTTTCTTTTCATAGCGCAGCATTCTTTCTTCTGCTTTTTCATGCGCGGCAAACGACTGTAATGGAAAAATACCGGCTGTCAGGCTAGTAGCACCAATCTGTTGCAAAAATTTTCTTCTGGAAGAGGGAGTTTCTTTTTTCATAGTAATATAATTTGATCAATCATTTTTCTTTTACACAGACAATCAATCAAGTTTAGGAATTTTTCCACAAACATTTGAAAAGGTTTTTACAAATGGTATTGTGTAAGTGCACAAGAAACCAAAGCCAAAGCATGGAAATGGGGCGACAAAATATTTAACTCATAGCCTTTATTTAAAAACTCCACTTCAATCTTATATATCCGCGATGCGCCACGCCACCGAATACACCTTGTTCTTCCGCAAAGAAGGATTGCCAAATCAGATCAATATCTACGTTAGTGGCTAAATTATATTTTATGGATGGCAGGAGAATCATCAGGTTTGTGCCCGGGGAATATATTGTTGCCAAGGTGCCAGTCAACAACGGTGTAATTTCTTTTGAAAAGGTAACAGCGGCATTCCATCTTGTAGGCATCAGATTTTGTGGAGATAGTTTGAAGGTTACAAAATTCCAGTCGTTAACGGGTGAGGCGATACCTGCGCTGTTCAGCAAGAGCCCTGCATTGACATACCAGCCTTTTGCAAAAACATAATCGCTTTCCATGGTTACGTTCACCTGTGCCACTGTATCCCGGTGCGGAGCATAGTACTGAATCTCTCCTTTAAAACCCGCTTCCTTTATGCTCCCCGACCAGCCCGCACCCAACGTGAACTTCTCATGAAACACTCCGCCTGAAAATTGAAAGTCGTAGTTCCATTTATTAATAAAATATTTTACAGCAGCTACTGCGCGGTTGCTTCTGTCCGCAGCGGCACCCGCCACTTCAAGGTTTGACATGTTATCAAAATGATAAATAAATCTGGCTGCATCCCTTCCGGGTCTTTCCTCATAATCAAAGTCCAGAAAATTGTATGTATTGAAAATATCGTTTGGATTCCAGAGCGTGCCAATACCCCAGTTGAGTCGTTGCCGTCCCACACACACGTCCCATTTATCCGCGCGATACTCCAGCCAGAAGCGATCGATATTGGTATGCAATGCCATGCTTTCGTTTGAAAACCAAAGTGTCGACATATCAACAGCTTCATTGGGATTGCGCAACATGCTTGTGAATCCCGGAGTCAGCCGCACCTGCTCACCCCAGTAGAATCGATTTCTCAATTCAATAGCACCCGTAATCCTGGCGTTCGGATTCCAGCGTATATTCAACCTGTTGTGAATCAAGTCACCTGAAACCAGGTTATCGAAATTTCTGTCAAACGTGAGTGATTGTAAATTCTTGACATAGCCACGCACTTCCCACTTTTTCTTTTTGATCATTAACGAATCATTTTCCTGCGCACAAATTGGCTTAGCGATCAATCCAAATAGTATGAACAAAAAAATGCGTCTCATAAAACTGCATGGTATGTTTCATTTAGCCTCGGCTGCAATTTCAGTTTCTACTTTCGCTGTATCCGAGTGAATCTCTCCGTCCACCAGCGTGATCACTCGCCTGGCGCGCTCAATCACGCGGGCATCGTGCGTGGAGAAAATGAAAGTGATATTTTCTTCTTTGTTCAGCTTCAACATGATATCCAATAAATTCTCTGCTGATTTTGAATCCAGGTTTGCCGTAGGCTCATCTGCCAAAACAAATTGTGGTTTGGATGCCAACGCTCGTGCCACTGCTACGCGCTGCTGCTGCCCGCCCGATAATTGAGCAGGCCTTGACGTTAATTTGTCCTCAAGCCCGATCTGTTTGAATAAGTTGAGCACGCGACCTTTTATCTCCGCCTTTTTCCGATGCTGCAATTGCATGATCAACTCCACATTTTCGCTGGCAGTGAGCACTGGTATCAGGTTGAAGGATTGAAATACAAACCCGATGTTGTTTAATCTGAAATCAATAAGTTCATTGGCCGAAAGTTTGGTGATATCCACTCCGTTGATAAGAATGTTTCCCGTGTCAGGTTTATCTAATCCACCGATAAGGTTTAACACAGTGGTCTTGCCCGACCCGGATGGGCCAACCAGTGCAGTGAATTCGCCACGCTCCAGATGAAGATGAACATTTCTAACTGCAACCACCGGGATGGTCTCAGGATTAAATGTCTTGCTGATATTATGTGCATCAATAACGGTATTCATATTTCTCATTGCCGCAATGCATCGGCAGGTTGAAGTTTAATTGCTTTAAGTGAAGGAAACAGAGATGATATCAATGCTGTGGTAACCACAATAATCAACACCGTCAGAATCTGACCTTGCGGGAAGCCTGGATAGATGACACTGCTGAAACCAAATCCCGACATAGCTGCGCCCGAGAAGGAAGAGATATCAATACCGGCAACCGAAAAATAATTTATGGTGAGCCAGGCCGACAGCAACCCAACCGGCACGCCCACGATGGTAAGCATCACCGTTTCGGACAGGATCAGGAAAAATACCCGCACTCGATTCATTCCTAAGGCTGTCAGCATTCCTATTTCCCGCGTTCTTTCAAGCACAGACATGAGCATGGTGTTAATAATACCAAATGCCAGTGCAATCATGATGATGACAATTATGATTGTAGAGTATTGATCGATGGTGCTCACCATCAAATCCGTTTCAGGAGAATTCTCTTTCCAATTTTTAATTTCAAGCGAAGGCAGTAATTCCTGAAGCTTATGTTTGGCTGTTTCAAGATCTTCGTCACTTTTTAAGATGATGGCAATTTCATGATAGCTGTCCGTTAAGCCGAGATATGAATTTAAGGTAGCCTGATGAACATAAACATTTCGCTCATCTACCCGATCATTGTTAGTTTGATAGATGCCCATCACGCGAAAAGCGCCAGACGTAATGTTGCTTTCCTTGTCGGTGAAGGTGAGCACCAGTTTGGATCCTGTTTTCAATTTCATCCTGTCAGCCAGTTTCTTTCCAATCACAATTCCGTTTTTCTTTTTTAAAGTCAATGGCTCTCCTTGTTTTATTTTTTTGTCGAGACCAGAGGTTCTGTTTTCTTCTTCGGTAAGAATGCCATTCACCAGAACACCTGCACTTCCTGTTGCCGTTGTCAGCATGCCTTGTGTAACAGAGCGGTGCGAAACATTTTTGATACTCTTCATTCTTAGCGCTGCTTCAATTGCCTTGCTGTCAAGAACCAGGGCGGGATCATAGTCTTCTTTGAAATGCGGTTGATGAATTTGCAAATGGCCTACTTCCGAATCTATCACCGAGCGAACCCGGGCGTGCAGCATGCCATCGTATAATCCAAGCACAAACACTCCTGCAAACAAACCAATAGCAACCGACACCATAATGATGAAGCTTCTCATTTTGTTTCTCCAGATATTCCGCCACGATAAGGATAGATTCATAGCAAATTATTTTTTCATAGACGACACCGGATCAAGCCGCGAAACTTTAACCACCGGATACAATGAAAGAATCAAGCCGAGGACAAGCACAATCAGTCCTTGTGAGATAAAAATGTTTGCATCCGTGGAAGTCGGAAATATCGCTTCAAAGCCAAACTCCTCGTACACTTTTGCCATTTCTCCTTTGAACCTTAGCGGATATCGATTTAAATAACAAACAATGGGAACACTCACCGCTATACCTAAAACACACCCCGTAAATAGAGACAATATGGACTCCATCACGAGCAATTGCACGAGTTTGATTTTTTTCATACCGATGGCCACCAGCATGCCCATTTCATATTTCCTCTCTACCATCATCATCAACAGCGTTCCAAATATTCCGAAGCAAACCAGCATATATAAAATTCCTTGAATGATATACATACTGCCTTTGTCCGTGCGGATGTGCTGTATCACTTCGGGCATCATCTCCTCCCACGTCATGGCTTCATACTTTTCCCCAAGCGCTGGCCGTAAATCTTGCGCAGTTGCCTCCAACAAGGAAGAACTTCTCAACCCAAGCACATACGATGTAAGCATCCCATCTGCGCTGTAAAACTTTTGAGCCTCCGGTAATGCAAGGAAAAGAGACTGATCATTTAAATCCGGTGAACCAAATTTTAAAATCCCTTTGATGCGATACTTGCCGGCAGCTGTGGCACCGTGATAACCCTGACTAATCAAGACAATTGTATCATGTACCAATAATTTTAGTCGCTGGGCTAGTCCCTGCGCCAGCAAGACTTGATTGTCATCTTCATTCAGGTAGTTGCCTGCCACTACTTTACTTTGCATGCCTGTAATTCGATCTTCCTTTGCAGGCGAAATCCCAATCACTAAACATCCCTTAGTGAGTTCTTCAGATG
>CAZNCO010000033.1:0-14875 GCA_964571345.1 uncultured Ohtaekwangia sp. | reverse complement strand
GGCATGTCGTGTGATGAATGATTCGATGAAGCCAGCTATTATAAAGAACGGAATTAAACCCATTACGATTTTTAAACCTTTTATTGCCCCTATTTTAAAAGAAGCAAGTCGCGGGTATGTCTTAGGAAACAGTAAACTATTCCCCATTACAAAACCTGCCGCGCCTGCAATCACAATGGACGTAAGTTCAATGGTTCCATGCAGCATGATTACAGGAAAAGCTTGTGACAGTTGTTGCTCCCGATAGAAAAAACTTACGAAAGCTCCCATCATCAGTCCATTGGTAAATAATAAATATCCTGTGCCAAGAGATGCAAATACCCCAGCTGCGAATACTCGAAATGAAACCATGATGTTGTTCCGTGTAATTTCAAAGAACATGTTCAATTCGCCATCAGAAGAATAAACCCGCGTTGGGTTCCCATTTTTAATGTTTTCCAAAGTCATGTTTACATAACCATCGCCCATGATTAATCGCACAAACGAATCGTCATATAAGGCAGAGAGGACACCAATCAGCGCGGATAAGATAAAAATGACAAATGCTACCAGCAGCGGCTTCTTGCTTTCGTATAAAATAGCAGGTACTTCTTCTTTCCAAAACGTGATGAAACGATTTTTTTCCTCGCGTTTGTTTTTATAAATCTCCCGATGGACCTTTCCGGCAAGGGAATTCAGATATTGGGTCACACGGCTTTTGGGATATTGGGTTCTCGCAAAAGAGAGATCGTCAGTGAGCTGAATAAAAATCTCCGCCAGCTTATCGGGCGCTGCATGGCTTTGATGGTTCAAGGTTTTTTCGAATTCTTCCCATCGGGTTTTATTCTTTTGTAAGAAGGCCGATTCTTTCATCTCGAAATGCTACCGGTTTGCTTTAGACATTTTTGCATGGTTTTCAATTAATGGCTTTGAAGTTCTTTAGCTTTTGCTTCTACTGCGCTCCAGACACGTAATGCATTTTTAAAGCAAATTTTTTCGATGTCTTCCTCAGAATATCCACGTTTCAACAAAACATAAATCAGGTCAGGAAACTTGGAAGCATCTTCGAGGCCAATAGGTAGTTGGCCATCCACACCATCAAAGTCAGAACCGAAACCAACATGGTCAATTCCCGCAAGGGTTTTGATGCGATCGATATGATTGGCTACCATCTCAATGTCTGTTCTTTTCAGATGGTTTTGCGAGTAGAATTCCTTTCTAATTCTTTTAACAGCCGTGTCTTTTTCTGTTAATTTTTTTTCCTCAAGGATAGAACTAAGTTTCTCCTTTAACTTATTGTTGTAATTCACGACAGCTGAATCGAGAAACGCATTGTAGAAGTTAACGAGGATAACACCATTATTTTTGCCCATCAATTTGATCATATCATCCGTCATATCGCGTCTTACCGATGGTGCAAAGGCCCGGCAGGAGGAATGAGATGCAATGCAGGGAACGTTAGTCAACTTCATCACCTGGTAGAACGTACTGTCATCTACGTGAGAGATATCAACCATAATACCTACGCGATTCATTTCCTTCACAACTTCTTTGCCGAAAGGGCTTAAGCCATTCCATTTTGCTGAGTCCCCCGAGGAATCGCAAATCTGATTGTTCTTACTATGGGTGAGTGTAGTGTAACGAATGCCACGATCGTAAAAATATTTTATGTTTTTCAAATCATTTCCAAAGGGGGCTCCGTTCTCCATCCCCATCGGAAGAGAAATCAGTCCCGCTTCAAAATTCTTTTGCAAGTCGGAGGTGGAATTAACCAACGCAAATTTATCAGGGTGGAGTGACGCGATGGCGCGAACATTGTCAATCAATGAATCGGCATATGCTTTTCCCATGTCACTTTGTTTTTGATATTCTGCAGGAATATAAATCGACATGAAAGGTGATGTGAGTCCGCCTTTTTTAGCGCGCTCGTAGTCGAACTCGCCACCCGGATCTGTGAGTGCCACGCCTTTCGTCTTTTCATTGATTACGATCTTTTCATCTTTCAGCCGCTCGGGAAAATCCACATGGCCATCAATGATCAAAAATTTATGAGCCAGTTGATCGGCTAATTGGTGTAACTCTGCGTCATTCATTTGACTGACGGGTCTTTTGCCAGAACAGGAAAGCAAAAGAGTAATTGCAATCGGCACTAAAAAATTTTTCATGAGATTTGGATTTGGGGCATCCTCAAAGAACGACAAAATAGCCACGCAACGCCACAACATTTCGAGGAAAAAGTAACGATCAGGTTGAAAATAAAACTCGATTGAAACTACTAAATTTGAAATTGCTTAAATAAATATATGCACCGTATAGAAGTGCGCACCGCGCAAAATGTTTTTATTCACTACCCTGTGGCCAGTGCTGGCGAGCGGATTGGCGGATTTTTAATAGATCTCTTGATCATGATTATCTATTCAATTGCGCTTAACCTTTTGTACTTCAGTTTAAAGATCAATAGTTCTTGGCTCGAAATTTTAACAATTGCTATTCCATGCTCGCTGTATACTCCACTTTTTGAAATTTTTATGAATGGACAAACTCCGGGCAAAAGAGCCTTGGAAATACAAATTGTTAGGTTGGATGGGTCCCGTGCCTCTGTTGGTAATTTTATTTTAAGATGGATTTTTGGGCTTGTTGAATTTTACTTCTCATTTGGCGCCATTGCTTTGATTTGTGTGGCGGCCGGAGGCAGAGGTCAAAGGCTTGGCGATATTGTTGCGGGAACCTCCGTCATCAAGCTGGTTGCACAAAAGGAGGTATCGAGCAAGGAAGTATTTGTGGGGGTAGATGAGAATTATTCACCCACATTTATAAATGCCACTGAGTTGAGCCCGAATGATATTGAAATAATTCAACGTGCGTTGGAGGTAAGCCGTGACCACGGCAATTCGAAGCCGATGCTAGTGTTAACGGAAAAAATAAAATCACGACTTGGTATTCAAACGGATCTGCCTCCGGTGAAATTTCTTTACACGCTGATCAAAGATTATAATCGTCTTAACTCAGGTTCATGAGTTTGCCGGTGTTTACAAGAGCCCAGCTTGCTTTGCGCAATGGGCAAGACAAGCCGCAGATTTGGATTGCTTACAAAGGATTGGTTTATGACGTGACCAGCTCAAAGTTGTGGCGAGCGGGAAAACACTATGAGCATTGGGCAGGGCAAGATCTTACTGACGAATTAAAGGATGCTCCGCACACTGAGAAAGTTTTTGAAAAATTTGTGCCGATTGGGAGGATCGAAACAAATGCTCCGCAATGATTATTTCTTTTTATCGGGATTGAACTTCATCTTCACGCGAACACTGTTTTCTACAGGAACATTATCTTGAGTTCCCGGCTTCCAATCCGGACCTTCTTTTACCAACCGAATTCCCTCTTCATCGCAGCCATAGCCCAATTTCTTGATCACGTTAAATTCATCGAGGCTGCCATCCGTGCGCACGGTAAACTCAATTACTACTTTCCCTTTGATTTTGTTTTCAAGGGCTTGCTGAGGATACCGAAGGTTATCATCCAGGTATTTGTCATAGGCTTTTATTCCACCCACCGGTTCGGCACCTTTGATAACGGGTTCTTTGTCCGAATCATTTGCTGTACTCAAACCAGTCACAACTATCTCGCTTAACTGCTTGGCATCTTCCTTCAAAGCTACATTTACTTTATCTTTTCCTGCCGCATTGATTTCTTGCGATTCATATCCAACAAACGAAAACACAAGTGGCTGGTTTGGTTGGCTTAAGTTCAGCTGAAAATTTCCAGACGCATCTGTGACGGTTCCCTCTGTAGTACCTTTCAACATCACGTTTACCCCTGGCATTGGCGAGCCATCCTCGGCAGCTAGAACTTGACCAGAAATCTTCTTTTGAATATCGGCCACTATGGCTTTTGCCGATCGAGCCATGGGCATTGCTTCCTTTCGTTTTGGTTCGGTAGATTGGGGAGAAGGGTTAACGCTAGGCACAGAAACAGCATCAACTTCCGCTACTTTTTCTTCTTCGGTTGATGGTTGAATGTTTCCGGATGCTGCTTCTGAAACGCTTAGTGATTTAGCAATGGTAAGATTAGAAGGTTGATCGTTCACTTGAGCTACGCTATTGGGCTCAACTAAAGTTGGCTTTCCAGATGATGGAGCCGTTTTGTGAGCTTTATCCTTTGCTTGCGCGATATTGAGTTTTGAATCTGGTTTTAAAATTTCTTGCTTTGGTTCGGTAGGTTTTGTAGTAGCTGAGTCATTCACCTTCGCTTGCGAGGTACTTACTTTTTGTGAGTCTGCTTTCGTTGGTTGCTTTTCTTTTTTTGCTTGAGCCAGTTTTTCAGCTTGAGGAATGACCTGATAAATTAAAAACGAAGCAACCGCCACTATAAGAACTCCAGCCGCAATTCTCAAAGGCGTAAAAATAATTGATCGCCCTCCGCCTCTAATTTTTTCATTAATCGATTGAACATCTTTAGAAAAATCTTCGACTGAAATGTTTTCAGTTCCCTCCAAGGCATCGGCAAGAAATGGATCGCTTAGCGCCTTTTTTTCAAGCGCATGCATTTCTTTGGGCGAGAGTTCTCCTTTGCCGTACTTAATAATATCGTCTGACAGACTACTCATTCTCTTCCATACAAATTTTCAAATTCCTTTTTCCATTCTGAATGAAACTCTTCACTTTATTCGAATCAAAACCGGTGACTTCAGCAATTTCTTTGTAGCACTTTTCCTGAAGATAAAACAGTTCTACGCATTGTTTTTGGCCGTCCACCAGCTTTGAAATGCATTTCTCTAGTTTGGTCAGGTCATTCTCCAGCTCATCTTCTACGGGCAGATGCAATAGTGCGTTGTTTTCCACAACGTTTCCTGAAATATCTTCTTTGAATTTACCTTTTTCCTTTCGGATTTGCATTAAACACTGATTTCGCGTGCTCACATAAAGCCAGCTCTTGAAGTTGTCTATTTCGTGCGTTTTGACTGTCACCGTTAGTTTTTCAAACATTTGCATAGCCATGTCTTTGGCCTCATCGCGGTCCTTCAAGTATTTCAGGCATACACCGTAAACCAACGAAGTGTAACGCGTATACAATTCGGCTACATAAGCCAAGTCTCCTTGCTGCTTATATAACAGAATTAGTTCGCTATCGGTTTGGGTAACAGCCATTCGCGTTCAATTTAAAATATTTTTCACTCGCTTATGGAATTCAACCTTTAGGAGCATCCTGAAGCAAAAATATTTCATTATGAAAACGAGAATATTCACATTGGTCATAGCATGTGTCATGCTTACCAATTTTAGGTTAGTGCCCGATCGAACGATAATGGGTAAAGTCACTTCTGCTGAAGATGGAAGCCCCCTGCCAGGAGTAAACATCACGCTTAAGGGAACCAAGCAAGGCACTGTAACAGATGCGCAGGGAAATTACTTATTACAGATACCAACGCAAGACGGCACTTTGGTGTATGCTTTCGTTGGCTTAAAAACTCAAGAAGTTAAAATTGGCGCGCAAGATCGAATCGATATTCAGATGGCAGTAGACGTCAGTCAGTTGAGTGAAGTGGTTGTTACAGGTTATGGGATTGAAAAGTCTTTGGAAGGTCGCGTAGCGGGTGTCGCGGCAAAAGCGAAAGGATTTTTTACCAAACGCCATGAAGCAAAGGACATCGTTTATCAACCTTCGCCCGCGCAAGTGTATGAAGCTGAACAGCAATTTAACACCGAAGAGTATGATGGTATTACCGAAAACATTTTTCATGATGCATTGCGCAATCCCCTCTCCACGTTTTCGATTGATGTTGATGCTGCTTCTTACAGTAATATTCGCAGGTTTATTCAGGATGGGCAGCGTCCACCTAAGGATGCGGTTCGAATTGAAGAAATGGTGAACTATTTTCATTATGAATATCCCCAACCAAAAGGCGAAGATCCCTTTTCAATCAATACGGAAATTTCAGCAGCTCCCTGGAATGAAAAGCATAAACTGGTTTTAATAGGATTGCAGGGCAAAAACATTCCGAAAGAAAATTTACCTCCATCCAATTTGGTTTTCCTGATTGATGTTTCTGGCTCTATGAGTGATCCTAACAAGCTTCCTCTTTTAAAGTCTTCATTCAAATTGTTGGTTCAGCAATTGCGCGAGCAAGATCATGTTGCGATTGTAGTATATGCAGGCGCAGCCGGGTTGGTTTTGCCTTCTACTTCGGGGGCAGACAAAAAAACAATTCTTGAAGCACTGGATAAATTGGAGGCGGGCGGATCAACAGCCGGTGGTGCAGGTATCCGTTTAGCCTACGAAACGGCAAAAGCAAATTTCAACAAAGAAGGAAACAATCGCGTGATTCTGGCTACAGATGGCGACTTTAATATTGGCGAGTCGAGCAATGCAGCGATGGAAAGATTGATCGAAGAAAAAAGAAAAGAAGGAGTTTTTCTTACCGTAATGGGATTTGGCATGGGTAATTACAAAGACTCCAAAATGGAAACCATCGCTGATAAAGGAAATGGAAACTACCTCTATATTGATTCAATCCTTGAGGCCCAGAAAGCCTTGGTGAATGAATTTGGAGGAACACTTTTCACAATAGCGAAGGATGTGAAACTTCAGATTGAATTTAATCCCGCTAAGGTAAAAGCATATCGCTTGATTGGCTACGAAAACAGAATGCTGAAGAGCGAAGATTTCAACAATGACAAAAAGGATGCGGGTGAATTGGGTTCAGGTCATACTGTTACAGCTCTTTATGAAATTATTCCGGTAGGAGTGGATAGTGAATTCTACAAAATCGATGAATTGAAGTATCAGGCAAACAAACTTGACCCCAAAACTTCGGAACGCAATGAATTGATGACCGTAAAATTTCGCTATAAAAAGCCTGATGGTGATGTAAGTAAGTTAATCGTTCATCCATTGGTGGATGGGAATACTTCACTTGAAAAAACTACTGACAATTTTAGGTGGGCGGCTTCAGTGGCAGCATTTGGAATGTTGCTGAGAGAATCAGAATTTTTAAATAAATATTCGGAAGATAGTATCATACGTTTAGCGCAAAGCGCAAAGGGCTCAGATAAGGAAGGCTACCGAGGAGAGTTTATAAGTTTGATTAAAGCGGATAAGTTGGTAGCAAGCAGGTGAACAAAATAAACCTGAATCAAAAAGGTCACTGAGAGGTGGCCTTTTTTTATTTCTGCGTTTGCAAGGCTTAGGTAATAACCTCAACTTTGAAGTTTCATTTCCATAATGCAGGGTACCCCTTCTTTAGTTTCGGTTGTAATCGCCACCTACAATGGCGAAAAGTTTTTACACGAACAACTAGATAGCTTGTTTCGTCAAACGTATCCAAATATTGAAATAATCGCTTTGGATGACTGCTCGTCCGATTCTTCGGTTGCCATTCTCAGGGAATATGCAGCTCGGCATCAAAAAATGAATGTGTTTGTCAATGAGAGAAATCTGGGACACATCAAGACCTTTGAAAAAGGAATTCAACTCTGCAGGGGAGAATTTATTTCACTGTGTGACCAAGACGATATTTGGGAAGTCGATAAGATAGAATGCACCTTGACTGCATTTCGAAAAGAAACTTTGCTTGCGTATTGTGATTCGCTTTTTGTTGATGAAAAAGGCCAAAGCATTAGCAAAAAAGTTTCAGACATTAAAAACCTGACGAGCTATACCAATGCGTTGCCATTTTTGATTGGCAATACTGTACCCGGGCATGCAGCTATTTTTCGCAGAGAACTGATTGACAAAGCCGTGCCGTTTCCTTCTCGGATTATTCATGATTGGTGGCTTGCTTACGTGGCCACACTTTTCGGAACCATTGAGTTTGTGAACAAACCACTGGTAAAATATCGCCAGCATAGCAGCAACGTCATCGGGGCAATTAAAGTAAAAGGAAGAAAAAGAGAAGAGGAGGTGAACCGTAATAAGCTGACACGCGAAAGAATTCAGATTTTTTTCGAAAAATGCCCAGATTCGAATGTGGAAGTGAAGAATGTTTTGACAACTTTGCAAGGTAGTTACGAAAGCTTTTCCTTGAGAAATAATCTCAAACGCATGATGATTTTTTTCAGACACCAGGAACAACTGCTTGCTACGAAAAAAAGATCGTCTTTCAGAAAATGGTTATTTTGTTTAAAAATGTTTTTTAAGATTATTTGACTTATGGTTTCAGGCTTTAGACGATACATCAAGCTTTTTCAAAATATAAGTAACCCACTCACGTATTGGCAGGATAAAGTCAATCCCGGTAAGGAGATTGTTTTTGTTACAAGACCTAACAAGATTTCAATACACGTGCCAAAACGGTTGATGTTGATTTTCAAAGAAATTTTTCTGGCCGATGTATATGATATCAATTCTTTGAAAAATCAATTAGATGAAAATTCAGTAGTTGTAGATGTAGGCGCAAATGTTGGTTTTTTTTCATTCCTTGTTTTATCGAAGATCAAGGTGAAAAAAGTTTATTCTTATGAACCCATCCCGACCAATATCGAGGTTTTCAAAAAGACAATCTCTGAAAACAAGCTTCTTCAAGAGCGGATTGTATTAACACAGGCCGCGGTTACAGGGACGGAGCAAAATGGAATTGAATTATTTTTGGATGGTAATAATGAGTTAACCGAAAATGCTTCTGTCTTCTCAGGTTTTGAGTCGACACACTCGGTTAAGGTTTCTGTGCCATCCATTTCTTTTTCGAGAATTTTAAATGACAATAAAATTGACCAAATTGATTTCCTTAAACTGGATTGTGAGGGAAGTGAGTTTGATATTATTTACAATACTGATGCCACGTTGGTAAGGCGTGTTAAGAAAATGATGGTTGAAGTTCATGATGTAGAAGGCGATTCTAAAAATAATGTCACTTATTTCAATTCACATCTTCAATCGATTGGTTTTGAAACTAAATTTGAGCGATTGAGTCACCGATCGCACGTACTGATTGCAAACAGAAACTAGAAATCATTTTTCAGCAATGGCATATCCGCCTGTTAGCCTTTTAATTTCAACTTATAATTGGCCCGAAGCCTTGGAGCTTTGCTTACTAAGCGTATTGAAGCAGACTGTTTTGCCAAATGAAATATTGATTGCAGATGATGGATCGAAAAATGACACGAAGGAGTTTATTGATAAATTCAGAAAGCTCACTTCAATTCCAATCAAGCACGTGTGGCATAAAGACGATGGTTTCAGAAAAACAATTATTCTTAACGAAGCAGTTCGGGTTGGATCATTTGATTATATTATCCAAACAGACGGAGATATTCTTCTTCATTCCAACTTTATTCAAGACCATCTTGAAAGTGCAAAACCCAATTATTTCATTCGCGGCAGTCGATCATTAATTGATGAGTCTAGAACAAAAGAATTGCTTCGTGATAAAGTCTGTCAACTCAAATGGACTGACGTAGGACTTGGCAACAAATTCAATTCAATCTACAATCCCCTTTTAAATAAACTGTTCTCGGTATTTAATGCCCCCCGTTCCATAGAAGGCGTAAAGGGTTGCAATTTTTCATTTTGGAAAAAAGATTTTATAAAAGTGAATGGATTCAACAATGATATTGTAGGCTGGGGTAGGGAAGATAGCGAGTTAGCCATTCGAATGATCAATAGTGGTGTTCTAAAAAAGCATTTGAAATTTAAGGCGGTTTGCTTTCACCTGCATCACAATATTTTTTCCAGAGACAGTGATGCAAGGAATACTAAAATGTTAGAAGAGGCGATTGCGAGTAAAAGTAAATGGGCGGAAAATGGTTTTGACAAAAAACATCCTGTAAAACTCTTTTAGGCAAAGGTCCCGTTCAAGAGCTTAAAAAAAAGTTTTTGCCTGCCAGGAGTATCAGGTATAATGCATTGATAATGAAAAAGGCAAGGTAAAATTGCCTTCTTCGTGTTATGAAATTTGAATAAATTTCTCAGTACGCTCTAGCAAACAATACTCTTTTGTTGGACGGTTTCCCAGAATAGATACATGTACCAGTTTCTTCAGGCGCATCCAATGGAATGCATCGTATAGTTGCTTTGGTTTCATCTTTAATGGCGGCTTCCGTTTCTTTTGTTCCATCCCAATGGGCTAAAATAAATCCGCCTTTTCCGTCAAGGATGTTTTTGAACTCTTCGTATGAATCAACTTTTGTTGTTAGCTCATTGCGCTTTGCCAACGCTTTGTTGTAAATGTTTTGTTGAATGTTATCAAGCAAGCCAGGAATCAATGAAGAAACATCATCCATTTTCATCACCTGTTTTTCTTTTGTATCTCTACGAGCTACCTCTACAGTTCCGTTCTCTAAATCACGTGGTCCAATGGCAATACGCACAGGTACACCGCGCATTTCATATTCGGCAAATTTGAAACCGGGTTTATAGTTGTCGCGGTTGTCAAACTTAACGGAATATCCTTGCTTGCGTAGAGCGGTTGTAATGCCTTCTGCTTTCGCTGAAATTTTGGTCAACTCTTCTTCAGTCTTAAAAATTGGAACGATCACTACATGAATAGGGGCAAGTTTCGGAGGTAAGATCAATCCATCATCATCAGAGTGCGCCATGATCAAAGCTCCCATCAAACGCGTACTCACGCCCCACGATGTGCCCCATACCAATTCAAGTTTGCCTTCTTTATTTGTGAATTGAACATCAAATGCTTTTGCAAAATTCTGCCCTAAGAAATGAGAAGTTCCTGCTTGCAATGCTTTGCCATCTTGCATGAGTGCTTCGATGCAATACGTATCAATCGCACCAGGAAATTTTTCACCTTCTGATTTTCTTCCCTTAATAACGGGTACAGCCATAAAGTTTTCAACGAAGTCGGCATACACGTCCAACATTTGCAGAGTTTCTTTTACGGCTTCATCAGCTGTGGCATGTGCCGTATGTCCTTCCTGCCAAAGAAATTCTGCCGTGCGCAAAAACAATCGCGTACGCATTTCCCACCTTACCACATTACACCACTGGTTAATGAGAATAGGGAGATCGCGATACGATTGAATCCACTTTTTATAGCTGTTCCAGATTACAGTTTCTGAAGTAGGGCGAACGATCAGCTCCTCTTCTAGTTTCGCATCTGGATCCACCATGATTCCTTTTCCATCAGGAGAATTTTTTAGCCGGTAATGGGTGACGATCGCACATTCTTTTGCAAAGCCCTCTACGTGGCTGGCTTCTTTCGCTAAAAAAGATTTAGGTATGAACAACGGGAAGTAGGCATTCACATGCCCCGTGTCTTTAAACATTTTGTCAAGTGCCTGCTGCATTTTTTCCCAAATGCTGAAGCCGTAAGGCTTGATAACCATACAGCCACGCACATCTGAATTCTCTGCCAAATCGGCCTTCTTTACCAAGTCAATATACCACTGTGAGTAATCTTCGGACCTGCCTGTGATCTCTTTTCCCATTTTTAATCTGCTTTTAATAATTTTCTGAGTCGCAAATATACTCGTGGCCTCTTAATTGCTTTCCTTTTTTAGTGAAGAAACTTGTGCATTTAGATATCTGAATTCAGTAGCTTTACGTTATATAACCGAAGGAATGTTCCTTGATGAATATGAAAACAAAATCAATTTTATTAGTCTTAGTAGCGATGACTGCAGGGCTAAATGTTTTCGCGCAGGAGTTTGATGATATGTATTTCACCGCCAAGGATCGAGCAAAGATAAATCAGGATGCTCGCGAGACGGTTGTTTTGGCATCCGCTAAAGAGAAAGGAATTTCTGCACAAACAATAAATCCATCGGACAGCTACTCTGCCAGAAATGAAAACCCTGACTATGTTGCTGGTGCAAAGGTGGGAACAAATGCTAATCAGGCGCAATCGTCTTACTTCAATTCGAATTACGTACCCAACGTAAATCAGAGTTTGTATAACTGTAATTGTAACAGTGGATACAACGGTTACAACAACTACAATAACTATGCATACGGCAGCAACCCTTACTATAGCAGCTACGGCTATGGCTTGAGTGGTTTTGGTAGTCCTTATTCCATGTATGGAATGGGCGGGATGGGCTATGGATATGGAATGGGTTCAATGATGGGAATGTACGGTATGGGATATCCAATGATGGGTATGGGTTTTGGATATGGCAGTATGTATGGAATGTATGGGTATCCATTTATGAGCTATGGCATGGGTTCATATTATGGTGGCTATGGCTACCCCTACTATGGATATAGTGGATTTGGTTACGGAATGGGTATGCCATATTATGGTGGGTATAGCTATACAACTAGCAGCTACCCTGACAACACAAACGTTGTCTATGGAAGGAGACCCACTCGCAGTGGAAGTTTTGGTAGCCAATCATCTTATTACAACAACTCAACAAGAACGTCTACGGCTGTAGTTGACGCTAGTGGCCGCACGCGTGGTGCAGCAGCTCATTCTCAATATTATCAAAGCGGATGGAGAGGTGAGGCAGCACGCACAAGTGGAGGATCCCATACTACTTCGGGTGCCCGCACTTCAAGTTTTTGGAATTCAGGAACCTCAGGTTCTAACTCAAGCTGGAATAACTCCGGCTGGAATTCGCGCGGCTCCTCAGGCTGGGGCGGTAGTAATTCATCAGGATTTGGTGGAGGCTCACGTGGCGGCTTTGGCGGTGGTGGATTCTCTGGTGGCGGAGGTGGTGGATTTTCCGGTGGTGGCGGAGGTCATGCTGGTGGTGGCGGAAGAGGCGGAAGACACTAATATCTAACCTTTCAAAATCAAACTTGGTTTATGAACAAAATTTTTGGGCTCTTGCTCAGCGGGATTTTTTTGTCCATTTCTCAAATAAGCTTTTCGCAGTCTTACGCTGAATCGGCTCTCTTATTTAGCCAGGTAAGGCCCGGTGGAAGCGCCCGCATTCAAGGTATGGGTGGAGCTCAGGTGAGTCTGGGTGGTGATTATAGCTCTGCAACTTCTAATCCAGCAGGATTGGGTATGTACAATCGCTCAGAATTTACTATTACTCCCGGATTAAGCCTCTCATCGGCCACGTCAAATTATTTGGGGACATCAACGAACGCATCCAAATCTACTTTTCAGATTCCTGGTGTGAGTTTGGTATTTCACAGCGATAAGGATGGCCAGGGTGGATTCTTGGGGGGAACATTCGCGATAACCTATAATCGCACGAATGATTTCAACCGCAGCTTCAGCTATAGCGGAACTAATTCTGGTAGCTCAATTGTGGATTATTTTATTCAAGACGCAACCGGTTTTCCACCTTCGACCTTGCAACCTGGTGCCGACTACCATGATAATCCAACAGGGCTTGCTTACAACAATTACTTAATTGAGGACTCCACATTTTTCAACCCCAACGGGTCGAATCTTCAATATCTATCTGCAGTAGGAATTGATCGAAATAATCCTCAGGACACTAGATCAGTTTCACAAAAAGAAGATGTGATTACAAGTGGTGGCCAGAATCAGTTATCGATTGCCTATGGAGTAAATTTTTCTGACAAGCTTTACATGGGCGCGGGTGTTGGCTTAAGTTTTCTTTCTTTCGAATCAAAAAAAGTATTTCAGGAATCGAATTACAAGTTTGCTCTTGATCCTAATTTCAATCCTTTGCTTAATATGAGACTTGAAGAAAATCTGAAAACGTCAGGTACGGGTGTGAATGCATCTTTAGGAATTATTTACAGGCCGATGGATGAATTTCAAGTTGGCTTTTCATACAACACGCCAACCTTTTATCAACTCACTGATAATTACAATGCTAATATGTCAACTCTTTGGAATAGTTTTGACTATTATGGAAATGGCAGTGTTTACTTAACGGATGTAAGCGACAAAACAAAAGACGTAACCACTCCTTACGCTTTGCAAACTCCCTCAAGGATTAATATGGGGCTCACAGCTTTTATCAAAAGAAATGGTTTTATCAGCGCAGATATAGAATTTTCAAATTACTCAGGCGCGAAGTATTCAACGGGAGATGGTACAGTTGACTTTACCAACGATAATGCAACCATCAAGGCCAATTATAAGAATGTGATTAACTATCGAGTGGGGGGTGAGTATCGTATACTTACTAATTACAGAGTTCGCGCTGGATACTCGTACATGTCAGATCCTTATAGGTCCTCACAAGATGTAGATAGAAGCATGAGTAGGTTTAGTGGAGGTCTTGGTTATCGAAATCAAAAATTCTCTGTTGACCTTGCCCTGATTTTCCTGAATACAAATGCCTTGTATACTCCTTATCCTCTTAATTACAATACGCCCCTTGTAACGGTTTCTCACACAAATGCAACCGCCATGGTTACTGTTGGATTTACGCTTTAATTATGTCAAGTATTTCTTCTACCTTAAGATTTTCCTTAGTTAGGTGTGTTTTAGCTTTTGAATAAAAAGGAAGGCGCTCTTGATATAAACTCATCAATTTAGCTTTTATCTCATCGGCTGACAGCCCGGAAAAAAGTGGACGAAGGGCTAAGTCTGACTTCGATAACCTGGTCAAAATTTCGCTTAGAGGGACATTTAAAAAAATAGTTTGGCCTGACTTGTTCATTACTTCCATGTTGTCGAAAAAACATGGAGAGCCTCCTCCTGTTGCAAGTATAAAATCTGTTTCGGAATGAGCTAATCCCTTCAGACAGTTCGATTCTTTTTTGCGAAAAGCATTCTCGCCTTCCTGTGCAAAAATTTCTCTAACACTTTTCCTCTCCAGTTTTTCGATTTCATGATCAAGATCCAGAAAAGGAATATTTAAACTAAGTGCGACTTTTTTACCTAACGTAGTCTTGCCCGAACCAGGGAGCCCAATTAGAAAAATTTTCATTTCACTAGGTTCAAAACTTCTTCTGCTGTCGGTGTATCGTTGTGGTGCCAATTGCCCAGCACTGTACCATCTTTCCAAAGTGCAATTCCGGGATTCGAGCGGATAATGGTTTTCAATACAGTAGCATCGGCATAGTAAAAAGG
>CAZNCO010000032.1:0-14913 GCA_964571345.1 uncultured Ohtaekwangia sp. | reverse complement strand
CCACCATAGTCATATTCGCCCTTGCTTACAATGCTTTTCACTTTCTTCCATTTCTTCTCGCCACCTATGTAGCGAACATATCCCTGAATGATTTCATCAGCTGTCTGAGCCTGAACAAGCAGGGGAAGAGCTAACGCTAGGAAAAGCAATAAGCGCATTTGATGATCTTAAGGGGCGCAAATTAATATAAATTCCTCTTGGCAATGTCTTGTGAAATTTAAACCACGGGGTTGCTTCTTTGGAAGGAAGACAAACAATCACTGCTTCCTTTTCCCTGGTATTTGCCGCCCGCCCTGGAAGAGAATCATCGAATCATAGACACCCGAATCGTTAGCTTTGAATTCAATCTGTGCATCTACTACTTTCAGAAAAAAGCGTGTCTTCGCTTCGGCAAACAATTCAAACTTTTGTTGTCCCGTAGCTTGCGACATCAAATGGCCGCCTTCTACTGTAATGGTGATGTTGAACCCGGGTTGGATTTCATAAACACCCGCATATTGTTTTAATACATCTTCGTCCACAGAAATTTCAATATGCACAGGAATCGGCTTATTGGTTTTTACGCCTTTGCTCACGTCTATCCTGTTTTTGAATAGCATTTCTTTAGGGCCGGTCGTGGGATCTACAAATTCAAGTGTGGCCCTGTCTCCTTCAAAAAGGAAATGCGTTTTATCCTGGGGAAGAATCTTAAACTTGTTGCCTCCCATTCGCTGGCTATACAGTTGTCCTTCTTCAAAGGTTATAATGCGCGAAACACCTTCTTCGAAATCATATACACCAGTTAGCGACTTTGCGTAGGCTTCGTCAAGCTTGATTTTCGCTTCGGGTTTTGTGAAAGGTTTTCCGATCGCCAGGGCCGCCATTTTCAACGATACTTCAGAAGGATCTCGATCATCGCGGTTGGTGAGGAAGATCACATACACATCTTCTTTTGGTAAATAGATTCCGTTTGTGGTGTAGCCAAAGATGCCACCGGAGTGCTCCAGAGTTGGGCTGCCACTAATTTCATTTAGCCCCCAGCCGTATCCGTAATGAGTAGACTTTCCATTGTTGAGTTTGTAATCTGTGAAAGCTTTCTGCAAGGTCTCTTTCTTCACCAGCTTTCCTGAATGAATGGCACGGTTCCAGGCGAACAGATCATCCACGGTTGACATGATACTGCCCGCGGCATAAGGCTGGGTGAGGCTCAGGTATTCTGCATTCTTGAAAGATTCTCCGTGTTGGTAGCCGCGCGCCCGGTTAGGAATAAGTCGCGACATATCTCCGTAATAAGAGTTCTTCATGCCCAGTGGCGTGAAGATTTTCTTTTCGAGAAATTCTGGATAGGGGATGCCCGAGGCTTTTTCGATTACATATCCGAGCATAAAATAAGCGGAGTTGTTATACATCCATTTGTCACCGGGCGCAAAATCCATCGGCTCGCTTTTAAAAAGATCAATCATTTCCATGGGTGATTTATCCTGACGCCACAGCTTCGTCCAACTCTCCATGCCGGTGTAACTTTTTATGCCTGACGTGTGGGTAAGTAAATGATGGATGGTGATGGTATGTCCGTGCATTGGGTAGGAGGGGATGAACTTGATGATGGGGTCTGTAAGGGAAAGTTTTCCTTCTTCAAGCAACATCAGAATGGCCACGGCTGTGAACTGTTTGGTGATTGAACCAATTTCAAAAACATGATTGGGTGTTAGGGATACATTATTTTCAAGATCGGCCATCCCAAATGCTTTCCGGTAAAGCACATCATTGCCTTTGGCCACCAAGGCTGCCGCACCGGGCTCACCTGTTTTATATTTCTCCTGAATCATGGCGTCAAATTGTGAGGGCATGTCTTGACCAAACACGGAAATCACGCACAAGCAAAACAGCGGGATGAGTTTTTTCATAGTAATGAATTGAATTAACAAGTTAACAATAAATTATATTCACCTTAGGCCATTGGGGTGCTGATTTGCGAACGGAAGCAATGAATGCCAAGCGGTGTTATTTAATGTAAGATCTGCACGTTGACGAATAATCTCCTAATTTTGCATTTCATAAAATTTAAGACGATGACGGAAAGAGAATTGATCAAGCTGGAAGCCACGATTCGAAAAAAGATGGAAGACATAAAAGCGCAACGCGTGAGCCTGAAAGACTCTGGTATCGGTAGCTTGATGAATTCATTGAAGAAAGTAGACGAAGCCCTGTACGAAAAAATCCTTCCCGAATACAAGAAGATGGCGGCATCCAGCAATATTTTCAAGTAGAGTCTCAGATCTCCAGCGACATTCACTTCTTTTTCTTCTTCACCACCTGTTGATAAGCAGTGTGCAATGCGTCCATGATGATTTCTTTTGGTACAAGGTGTAAATCAAAAGTGGTTACGCCTTTCTCTCCCCATTTGTTAGGCACGGGATAGATCCCTTCATCGTGCAGTTTGCAAAATGCTTTTTGTTCTGACGGTACTAAAAATACATTGGTCGTGTGATCAGCTGCGAAGTAAGTAGCATACATGCGCTTTCCTGTTACTTTAAATCCGAGCCGATCAAAATGGGCTACTTGTTCTGTGTCAGGAAAGGAGAGTGCCATTCTAATAAATGCGTTTTCTGTGATCATGCACTTTGCTTGACGATTGTTTGACTGCCTTCCGAAGAGTTTGGCAAAAAATTGATGATGAAGATACAAAAACTCCGGATCGCATGGAATTTGTGACTTAGCAAATCTACTTACATGGATGCCTGATAAACCTGGCTAACTCTTCATTGATTTAGAAAACTCCTCTTAGTACATTTATTTCCAATGTCCTCCGTATCACTTTCACCTTTCATAAGCCAAAAATTTAGGTTTTGGTCTTTTACATCGATGGTGTTGTTGGTGTTTGTTCATGGCTACAACCTGCACATTCGTTATCTCCAGCCCTGGACGACTCCCAACGAGGCGATGACGCTCACCAGTTTCGTTGAATACCTACTGGCGAATGGATTATTTCGATTTCGCATCCCGATGTTGTTTATCATTTCGGGCTATCTGTATGCCATGCATGATTACACGCCCAATAAAGATCGTATTGGTAAACGTGCTCGCACGCTTGTGCTGCCTTATGTGTTATGGAGCGCGATCGGCATTGCACTTACTTTTTTGCTCGAATATTTTCCCGGAACACGTTCATTGGTAGCAGGATCTCATGTGATGCAGATAGACCAGTCTCGCCTTCTTCTTCACGACTACCATTGGTACGAACTGCTGGCACGTTGGTTGTTTTTTCCGGTGTCCTATCAACTGTGGTTTATTCGTGTGCTGTTTATTTATAACGCTGCTTATCCGCTCATTCGGAAGTGGGTGTTGCATGAGCGTGGGCGATGGATATTTTTCTCCATTGCAGCGTTGATGTGGGTAGCTACCGCAGGCCTTGTTTTTGTAGAAGGCGAGGGCTTACTTTTTTTCTCTCTCGGTGTGTGGATGCAGAAAACAGATTTCAATATTGCTGCTCCCAACACACGGCTACGACCGCGCACGTGGGGTGTACTCTTTCTGGCAGTTGCTTTTACGAAAACCTATCTGGCATTTGAAGGTTACGCGTTGGTAGGAAATGCTGTTTATCCGATCATCACGTTGCTGCACAAGTTCACTGTGCTCAGCGGACTTGTTACATGTTGGTATGGATTGGATTTCGTGGTGCAATGGTGTATGGACCGTCAATGGTTTGTTTGGCTCACCTCATTTTCCTTTATCATCTACGCGCTGCATGCTCCGTTTGTAGCCATCTTTATTGATGCCGCTTTGGATGCACTTTATCCGCTTGAGGCGACCCGATCAATTGCCTTTGTTCTTCTACCGCTGTCGATTATTACGCTATGCATAAGTATCGGAGTTCTCATACGCAATGCGTTGCCCAAACTCTATTCGCTGCTCACAGGCGGAAGAGGAATGTAACAAATGGTATTTGCGCGTTCACAGAGCTGATGCACGGTTGGTTAGCCCTTTTTTAACGACAGGAGAGAATCCGTTATATTTTTTAATACGTCTGTAACCATTGCGTTCAATTGCAGTATTCACCTCAAATACTACTATTATGAGCAGGATTACCACTATTCTCTTGATTCTTTGGAGCGTTGCAATGTCAGTTCCGTCTTTGTCGCAGGATAAAAAATCCGCCACGAAAGCAGATAAGAACTCAGCCACGGAAGAGCCGTCCAATTCAGGATTGAAAAAGATATCAGGTCACTCACCCCGCAATTTAGATATCGATATAAACATTGACCACGAGGCGCTGGAGGCGAACATTGAGGCTGCTGTCGCGAAGGCAATGAAGGAAGTAGAGGTAGCGCTTGACAAAATAGAAATTCAATTCGAGCCCATCGAAGTCAACATGAGGGAGTTGAATATGGACGTTGAACCGGTCGTTGTCAACATTCCGAACATTAACATTGATATTGAGCCCATTGAAGTGGAAATGCCCGAAATAGATATTCAGCCGATAGATGTAGACATGCACCACTTGAACTCAAACATGCGTCATCATTTCGATTGGAATGATGATAACGATGATCACGATGACGCAGTTGACGAAGACGGCAATGAGGAAGAGATTCACAAACATAAATTCAGTAACACGAAAGAGAAGGATCATGATAAGGACAAGCATAAAAGCAAATCCTTAAAGTCTGATAAGGAAAAAGCAAAAGGCTTAAAGAAACTCAATTGACGTGAAGCAGTAGAGTTGGTATGAGAAGGGAGGTCATAAAAAAAGGGACGCTCAGTCCCTTTCTTTTTGTTTATTGAATTCACTAAGCAATTACGGCTCAGATGGATGCGTTGCCGGAGCGGTTATTCCTTTGGTGTGATCAAGTGTTCCGTCAGGCTTGTAGAAGATTTGCACGCGCTCGCCATTTTGCTTGAAAGTATATTCATAGAATTCAGGTATCAGCTTCGTTGTATTTAAATCTTCCTGGTAAATAAGTTTCCATGTTCCATTGTCGGCAATTTTGATGAAATCTTTTTGCAAGGCTAACACAACTACTACGGGAACTTCATCCCGGGTCAATCTTCTTATTAGTTCGGTACGTTCAGCATGTTGCGCAAAGGTTGAGTAAGCGAATAATACCAATCCTAGTGTTATTATAAATTTGGTTTTCATATGTTAAATTATTTTGGTGATTTGAAATTGATTGATAACGAAAATTCAGTTTTTCAAATCAAACTGTCTATGACGGGCATCTGCCAAAAGGCTGATGAAGATCATTGATGGTTAGTATTAAGCCAAAAGTGATCTTCTTCCTTTAACGAGTTCAACGAGGCGTGAAAAGTTGCATTGCCGGCTTCAAACCTGTAAGCAGTATTTTTTTAGGTGACCAGTGGGCCTTACGTATCCAGATTGAGTTTAAGTCAATTAAAATCTTTCATCACGTTCCACAACTTTTCAAATTGATGGCTGAATGATTTGATTACGCCCGGTACGCGGGTAACTAAAATATTTTCGTGATTATATTTCGCTGCGCTCAATGTCCAGTTGTAGCTACCGGTAATAAGTGTTCGCTGGTCAGCTACCATAAATTTATGATGCATGTGATTGGAAGTGGTGTCCATCTTCACAGCAATACCGACTTGAGCCAATTGCGCTATATCGGATCCGATATCCAACGATTTGTCATTGTCTGTGATTACTTTGATGGCTACACCTTTTTGATGAGCAGCCAGCAAGCTCTTGGTGATGTTGTCATCGCTGATGGTAAATACGCAAATACGCAATTGCGTAGTGGCTGAGTTGATGTGGTGAATGATGGCCGACTGACAGGCATCGCCCGGACTAAAAAAAGCATCGGTTGTTTCAGCAGTTGGTGTTATCAGTATTGCACTGTTGGCAGTTTTGATCCATTCCAGGATAAAGGAATAGTTTGACGGATTGATTTTAGCATTGGCCAATTCATAAATCCGGCTGCGCAAAAAATCGAGCTGGTTTTGGTCCGGCAATTTTTCTTGAACCATTTGCTTGAATGTCTTCTTTTCGTTCTTTGAGAAGACTTCATCAGTGATGCTATTTTCAAGATAAGCTAGTAATTCATCCATATCCCGAAGCTAATGAGGAAGTTCGCTTGAAGCAACAATTTTATAATAGCTGAAAGCCCTTATACGGAATGCTATTTTCTTTTTTTAGCAAACATCCATTTAAAATATTCTGGCTCTGCGAAGGCATTGTCCCAACTGTTGTGATTCACGCCCGGATATTCCGAGTATTTTACAGTGGCTTTTAACGATTTTAATTTGTCTACCATGTCTCGCGAAAGTTTTACGTCCACTACCGCATCGGCATCCCCGTGAAAAATCCAGAAGGCTGTTTTGAGTACACGTTTGTCATACATCATTAGATCGCCTCCTCCACAGATGGGCAAGGCTGCGGCATATAAATCGGGATTTCGAAATACGGATTCAAAAGTACCCATGCCGCCCATCGATAAACCTGTAATGTAGACTTTGGAGGGATCCACGGCTTCTTCCTTCATTATTTTTCTGACCAGTTCATTTGCAGCTACCTGTGGCCAGGGAGGCGTGGCATTGTAATCAAATTTTATTTTGAGTGGCTGTTGCGTTCGATCAATCGTAGTAGATGCCCAGTAAGAATCTTCAGGGCACTGAGGTAATACAATTATGGCGGGATAATTTTTTCTGTTTTCTGCGCTTAAGAAAAGAGTAGCGCCATGTGTAAGTTGCTTTTCATTATCCCGGCCTCGCTCACCGGCTCCGTGCAGAAATAACAGCAGCGGATATTTTTTTGTCTTATCATAATTTTCAGGGTACAGAATGCGGTAGGGAAGTGTTTTATCTTCCGCAAAGGCAAACTCTTTGCGTTGATATTGATCGAGCAAAGGATTATACGTTTTCTTTTTCATGAATCCCTGGACATCGAGCCATTCACCAAAGCGCTCAATCCATTTGTCGGTGGGTAGATTTTGAACACGCATACCAAATCCGTGATTGCCGCGCGCATACATGTGCAGCTCGGCATCGTGCTTGGCAGAAAGCCATTTGCTGTAAAGGTCAACGCTGTGCGGGGCTAAGCCCAACCCATCGTCACTTGCCGTCACGATAAATAAGGGAGGTGCATTATAGGCAACCGTTCCCAGCATTTCTGCCGGAAAATACGGGTAAATAGGCGCGGCAAAGTTTGGGCGGTTTTCTTGGGTGTAGTTGAAGATCGTGGAAGCTGTTACCGTTCCTCCTGCAGAGAACCCCATGATGCCTACCCGGTCAGGAGAAATCTTATAATCAGCTGCGTGCTTGCGCACCCAAGTGATGGCAGCGCGACCATCAGCGACTCCCAAAGGAATGACAGCTGCATTTTCATCGTGAAATTCTTTACTACCCCATTTTTTTGTTACCTCGGCAACAGGGTCACTTGTCAAGCTGTGTGCCAGGCGATACTTAAGTACAAAGCAGGTCACACCTTTCTCTACTAACCAATTTGCAACATCATATCCTTCGCTGTTGATGGAGAGTGCATGAAAGGCTCCCCCTGGGCAAATGATTACCGCAGTACCGTTTGCTTTTCCTTCCTCCGGGGCAAAAACAGTGAGAGTAGGCTTGCTGACATTGTAAACTACCTTGGTCATCCAGCTATTATTATCGTTTTCAGCTTCGTTCCATGTCCAGGATTCTGATCCGGGCGCAGGGCCGTCATAGAGGGGAATTACCTTTTGCTGTGCTGACGCGAGTAATGCGAGTAAGGCGAGTAACACAAATAACGGAGTGATAACAAGTACCTTCATGCGATTGCGTTTGTCAGACGAAGATAATGAAAACAGGATTTTGGGATTAGAAAAATTATATGGGAGATTCTCCTATACCATTCATGAGCATCTATTCTAAGTGCCTACTTTAAACCGGTATCCTGAAACATGTAATTACCGCAGAACAACAGGAATCCTCTATGAATGAGTTGCGTGAAATATTTTTCGATCAGGTAGGAGAGACACTTGTTATCTTCGACAAGGACTTAAGGTTCGCGGATGTTGACACCAGCTTTCTCTCCTCGCTTAATCTTAAACGAGAGGAAATCATTGGCAAACATCTTAACGAAGTTAGTCCTGGCATTGAGGAAACGCCACGTTATCAATTGTACCTGAAAGTCCTTGATACTGGAGAGAATATTTTCATTGATGAAGCCCGCACGCACCCTAGTCTTGGTAATTATGTCTCGCGCATCAATGTATTTAAGATTGGAGAAGGCATTGGTCTTGCCATTCAAAATATTACCGACCTTAAAGATGCTATGGATGAACTGGAGACATTTATTTTCAGATCCTCCCACGACCTTCGAAGCCCTATTTCAAGTATTCTGGGCCTGGCAAATCTTGCCGTCAACGATGCGAGTCCCAATACCACGGATTTCTATTTTAAAATGATCAAGCAGAAAGCCGAGCAACTTGATTCCATTTTAAATAGGTTGATGGAAACGGCTTCCATCCGTAAAAAAGATAAAACTATTCACCTTATTGACTTCCGTGATGTTATTGATCAGGTAAAATCTTCACTCACGCATATGAAAGGATTTGACCAGATTCATTTTGAAGAGCACATAGATGTACCCGGTAATTTTTACAGCGATAAGCGATTAATCCAATCCATTTTTCAAAACCTGCTTGAAAATGCAGTGAAGTACAAACAAGATCACGGTAAATCATTTATAAAAACAGAGATAGTAAACGAGAAAGGTGGCGTAAAAATTGCCATTGCCGATAATGGGATAGGAATCCCGGAAGCGTTACAACCAAATGTCTTCAACCTGTTTTTTCGTGCCACCAACCGAGCCATGGGCTCAGGCCTCGGGCTGTACACGATCAAACATGCTGTTCACAAGTTAGGAGGCCACATTACGCTTTCAAGCAATGAGATAGAGGGAACTACATTCATTATACACCTTCCAAATGAAAATAGATACGAAAGTTTGAAGTAAGACTCCTCAACCAATTATCGAATTACTAATTTATTTTGTATTTGCTAAATAAATTAGTATTAATACATTTGCCTCTCAAACTCAACCCCAAATGAAAACAGTAAAATCTGCTCTCTTAGGTTCAAAACAGCTTATCGATTCTAATAATGAAGTTCTCTTGTTGCAGCTTCGCGAAATCCTGAAAGAACACAGAGCTCTTATCATCAATAGGATGATTCAAGATCTTCCGGCTTATCTTGACTATAAATTTGAATTTAAAGCTGACAAGGATCTTCTAACAAAAATCAAAGAGGACCTGTTGACGTTGAAAAATTCAGGACCAGACCTGAAAAGATATGATAACATCGTTCAGCAACTTTTAAACCGAGCGGTGGTGCATCTTACCAATGAACCTTTTTACTCGGAGATTGACGAAGAACTTCAGCAAATTGTGAATTCCAATCGTAAATTGAGAATCAATATTGGCTGAAGATGAGATGCCGATGAAGTTGAGTTAAATGAAAAAGTCACCTACCAATTTTGAGCGGATGCTTCAACTGGCTGAAGAAGTATTTGCTTCCCGAACAGACCCCGATCAACTTGATGTAAACGAAAAGGTACTCGAGCATTTGCGGGAAATCCATCCTGCCACTGTTTCATCACATGAAGAAGAGGGCGGGCCCGTGGCCTGGCTGCTAGTAATCCCAACCACGCTGGAGCTGATGCAAAAATTTCTTACCGCTGAGATTTCTGAAAGACAACTGTATGAACAAACTCCGCTGCACGCAACCTACGAAGCCTTGTATTTGTGTTCAGCCATGGTGTTGGAGGAATACAGAAGAAAAGGATTTACAAAGAAAATGAGTTTAGAAGCTATTGACATGATCCGAAAGGATCATCCTATCCAGGCACTTTTTGTCTGGACATTTAGTAAAGAAGGACTTTTATCTGCAGAAGCACTTGCAAAGTCTGTCAAGCTGCCGCTTTATCATCGAAGCCGATAGGACGTTTTACAATGACTTGAGATCTCAATTCTCAGAAACTGAAATCCCAAGTCATTATTGATAAGCTATTTCTTCACTTCCTTTACAGAAATGTTCAACTCGTTAAGCTGTTCCTGAGAGATAGTTGAAGGCGTGTCGATCATCGTATCGCGGCCTGCATTATTTTTCGGGAAGGCAATGAAGTCGCGGATGGAATCTGCACCTCCGAAGAGTGAACACAGGCGATCGAACCCAAAAGCAATACCTCCGTGTGGTGGTGCGCCAAATTCAAAGGCATCCATTAAGAAACCAAACTGCTTCTTCGCTTCTTCTTCGCTAAAACCAAGTTTGCTAAACATCAGTTGCTGTGTAGGCCTGTCATAGATACGAATGCTACCCCCGCCAATCTCTGTGCCGTTCAACACCATGTCGTACGCATTGGCTCTTACCTTGCCGGGATCGGAATCCAATAAGTGCATGTCTTCTGGTTTCGGTGATGTAAACGGATGGTGCATGGCGTGCCAGCGGTTTGTCTCATCATTCCACTCCAGCAAAGGAAAATCTTTTACCCACAGCGCAGAGAATTTATTCTTATCGCGTAAGCCAAGTTGATTGGCAACATGCAAACGAAGCTCGCCCAATGCTTTGCGTGTTTTGTCTTCTTCTCCTGCAAGGATCAGCAACAAGTCCCCTGCATCGGCATTGAACTTCTGCGCGAAGCGGCTCAATTCAATTTCATCAAAGAATTTATCTACCGAAGATTTAAAAGTACCATTTGCTTCACAACGCACGTACACCAAACCTTTCGCCCCGATCTGTGGCTTCTTCACAAACTCAGTGAGTTCATCGAGTTGTTTGCGTGTATAGTTTGCACAGCCTTTTGCACAAATGCCCACCACAAGTTGAGCATCGTCAAACACAACAAAGCCCTTGCCTTTTGCCACATCATTCAGCTCAGCAAACTTCATGTCGAAGCGTGTGTCAGGTTTATCTGAGCCATAATATTTCATGGCATCAGCGTACTCCATGTGTGGCACGGAGGGAAGGTCAATTCCTTTCACAGTTTTGAACAAGTGACGGATCAATCCTTCGAATGTATTCAAAATATCTTCCTGTGTGATGAAGGACATCTCGCAGTCGATCTGAGTAAACTCTGGCTGACGATCGGCACGTAAGTCTTCATCGCGGAAGCATTTCACAATCTGATAATACCGATCGAAACCCGATACCATCAGCAATTGCTTGAACGTTTGTGGTGATTGAGGCAATGCATAAAACTCTCCCGGGTTCATGCGCGAAGGCACAACAAAATCGCGCGCGCCTTCGGGCGTACTTTTGATAAGCACCGGTGTTTCCACTTCGATGAAGTTCAGGCTGTCTAAATAGATGCGTGTTTGCTGAGCCATTTTGTGACGCAACTGCAAACTCTCGCGTACCGGAGTTCTTCTCAAATCGAGGTAACGATATTTCATTCGCAAGTCATCGCCACCATCCGTTTCATCTTCGATGGTGAATGGAGGAGTTTTGGCCGGATTAAGAACTTTTAAGGCTGTTACTTTTATTTCGATTTCGCCCGTAGGCATTTTATCATTTTTTGATTGACGCTCGGCTACTATTCCTTCCACCTGCAGTACAAATTCTCTCCCGAGCTGGCGCGCAGCCTGAAGCAATGGGGCATCCGTTTTACCTTCTTCCAAAAAGAGCTGAGTAATGCCATAGCGGTCGCGCAGATCTATCCATAAAAGACTTCCTTTGTCGCGGGTGCGTTGTACCCAGCCCGTCAGCGTTACTTGTTTATTTACATCGGTGATGCGCAGTTCACCGCAGGTATGTGTTCGTAACATGAAATAAAGTTTAATTTTGCCTTAAATTCCCAATCGGGCCACAAAAATAACGGAAAGCCCTTATCGTTAAAAGATATATGAAAAGATTACTGGTAGTCTGCACCCTTGCCCTATTTGCTTTTGCTTCCGCTAAGTTGATTAAAACAAAAGTTGCAGACGGTGTTGTGGTTTCGTTGCCAAAACAATTGCAACCGATGACGCCCGAAGATATTGCTCAGCGCTACCCATCTGTACGTAATCCGCTTGGAGCTTTCACCAACGTAGACCGTGATGCTGATTTCAGTGTGAATATTTCTGCTACGCAATGGCGTGCACAGGATATTGACCTGGCTGCCAAGTTTTTTAAATCAGGCATTCATAATCTTTATGATCGCGTTGATTTTTTGCAAGAAGGAATTCAAACAATCAACAAAAAGAAATTCGTTGTGTATGAATTTGAATCGCGCATTAACGGCAACAGGCTGAAAGAAGGTGAGCGCCAGCCAATCTTGCGCTATTCGTATGTGCAATATTTTGTTGAGCAGGGCAGGACACTTGTGTTTGCCTTCAACTGCCCCAAAGACAAAAAAGACGAATGGCAAGCTACTGTTCATGCAATGATGAAGAGTGTGAAGGTGAAGTAGTAAAGGTTACAGGTTGCCTGTTTACCAGTTGCCGGTTGCAAGTTTTCCGGTTGAAGCGCAGTACCCTTCAGGCTTCTATTGATCTATAAAAGACTGCAAAAATGGCCGAAGTAGGAAGAGTAGGGGGAGAGTAGGAGAGCAGTAGGGGAGCAGTAGGGGGAACGAGAGGATGCCATTCTGGCAAAAAACGGGTTGTCTAAAAAAAATCAAAAAAAAATTGAATGAAAAACCAGAAGGCAAATGGATTGCCTTCTGCTCCTTTACTTTTGGTTAACTTCAACCTGACGGAATTGAAAAAGGAGATGAGAAATTAGCTTTTAAAACCGGGTTGAATATTGATTCAACTAAGAGTTTGAGAAATGAAGGATTATGGAGTGTAAGGATGAAATAAGTTTCAGATTTGAGTTATAAGTTTCAGGTGTAAGTATCATCCCTCTGGATATTTTAATTTTTATAGATTTAGCTTGTTGGAATACAACGAATTAGAACAATGGTAATCCCATCAGAAATATTTAATAGGATCATTTTCTTATCAGGGATTTTCCTATCGAATATTGTTTACTGTCAAAGTTCAGGCGATCGCTATCTGCTTTATGAGAAAAACATACGTACAAGCATAGATAGACATACTAAAGAGTTAAAGATTGATACAGTGCTCGAGGTTAGCGATTTCATTTGGAAGCGCGGATCAAAATGGTTTACGTCTGGTGTTGTATTCCTGCATAGCCCGTGGGGAATTAGAATTGAGATGAAGACCGAGGGTGAAAAGGCTTTTTTTTCTTTTGAAGACAATTATGTCGAAGGGATAATTTTAAAAGACTCGTTGTTAAAGATGCCGAAGTCCAAATTTGCTTTAGTTCCACTCCGAAAGGGAGTAAAAGTAGGTCCATTTAAAGATCGGTTATGGAAGGATCAGCGAAGTGTTTGGAAAATATTGTTTGACCGAAAAGACTTAGGGCGCAGAGGAAAATTGACCACTCAGGAAAGTTGCGCTATTATACCCTATGACTCCTCAGTTTCGATATTGCAATGTGGAAAAATGATTTATAGTGGCGAGGAACAAAACAATGTAATTGTTTCGGAAAGTTTATTCGCTGTAATTCAAGTTGCCAGAATTTCTAAGTTGAAGGTTGAGACAAATTTATACCCGTGGAGTATTGAGGTAGGAGGTATAATAGTTTCGAGAAATGACTACATGATAGAGCCGTTTCCTGATAATTCAGTTGTAACCGAAGTTCAGAATAGATTAGTCGGTGATTGGTGGTCAACAAAAATTAGCCAATTCGGTTCTTCAGATTTGGAGCCTTTGCCTTACGCTTTTGATTTTCATTTTCTGAAAAATGAACTAATAATTAAGAAAGATTATAAGGGATTAAAGTTCAAGAACAGAACGGATACATTGATTTATAAACTAAATCCTACTGCCGATTACTTCATTATTGATAGACAAAAAAGTAAAACGAAAGTCAGCCAATTGTTGATTCATAAACGCGAGTCAAATACTCTTTCTCTTGTCTTGGATGAGATTTGGGTAACAGAGGATGCCTCGGAAATCAAGCCGGTAAAGTTTTGATTGAATTGAAACGGAAATAAGATTGTTTATTCCTGGACGTAGTCAGGTGTTATCACATTTTAAAGTGAGCCTATTTTGGCCTATTTCGTAATTTTCACATTCCCCTTTTTCTATAGAGAATTATTCCTAAATTTGCGCTCCCTTTTGAGTAAAAGGGGCGTTTTTCGCGCATGTGGCGTAATTGGTAGCCGTGCCAGACTTAGGATCTGGTGCCGCAAGGCGTGGGGGTTCGAGTCCCTCCATGCGCACGAAAGTCAGTCACCGGTTGCCGGATAACCCGGTGACCGGCAACTTGAATCCGATAATACTTAAATTCAATTCCCTTGAACATTACATTAGACAAGCAGAGCGCCACCGATGGCCTTATCAAAATTCAATTAACTGAAAGCGACTACCTGCCCAAGGTGGAGGAAAAAGTGAAGGAATATTCCCGCAAGGCTAATATTAAGGGCTTTCGCCAGGGAAAAGTGCCTGCAGGTGTTATCCGTAAAATGTTTGGAAAAGGCATTTTGGTGGATGAAGTAAATCACATCATCTCACACTCTGTTTCGGATTATATCAAAGACAACAAGTTGAAAGTATTGGGCGATCCACTCCCCAATCAGCAGAAAGCGGGCAGTATCGACTGGGATTTGCAGAAGGATTTTGAATTTGAATTCCAGATTGGTATGGTGGAAGACTTTGAAGTAGACCTTTCCAAAAAGGTAAATGTTACAGCTAATGTGATTGATGTAGATCAGAAGACTATCGATCAGACGCTGGATGATGTGAAGAGAAGATATGGTAAACGCAGCACACCTGACGTGAGCGAAGAGCAGGATAACATCTTTGGTGAGATTTCAAAGAAAGGATCGGAAGATAAGCAAGGTTCATACCTCCGCATTAGCGTGGTAGAAAAAGGCCAGCAAAAGAAATTCATCGGATTGAAAAAAGATGATGTGGTCGAGTTTGAGGTGGAGAAAATTCTGAAAGATGCGGC
>CAZNCO010000031.1:0-14972 GCA_964571345.1 uncultured Ohtaekwangia sp. | reverse complement strand
GACGATAATACAAATGCCGGATAAAGACCTGCTAGCACGGAAACAATCAATACGAACGCCAGCAGTACGAACGGCATCGTGCCGGCAATCAGGCTCAGGTTGATTTGTTCACCCAGCAACACGTTGAAATAAGGCAAGGCAAACTGTGCCAGGAGGGCAGACACGCATACCGAAATCAATACGGTAAGAAATGATTCGCCCACAAACTGCAGGATGATGCTGGAACGAAACGCGCCCGTTACTTTGCGCACACCAATTTCCTTGGCACGTGTAGTTGCCCGTGCGGTAGTCATGTTAATGAAGTTGATCACGGCAATCAATACCAGCAGCGAGCCAATCACCACAAAGAGCACCACATATTGCATACGACCCTCAAGTTGCTGGCCTCCTTCAAAACGATTTTTCAATCGCCAGTCCTTCAAAGGCAATGCCTGGTATTTCACTTTCTGTTCTTTCAGTTCTTTCGTGATCACGCTCTCCTCATTCAATTTTGCGGTGAGAAGTTCTGCACGGACCGGCACATTGGTTTTTATATAGGTATTGAAAAAATTGCTGGCCATCCTCCGCTCATCAATACCCCACTCCTTTTGCAGAAATGCAAATGGCATGGCAAAATCAAATTGCAGTGAAGAGTTTGTGGGAATATCCTTCATTACCGAAACAATGGACATCTCCGCCTGGTTATCTACTTTCATGGTTTTTCCAACAGCCTTTTCATCTTTGAAAAGAAGCCGCGCCATTTTTTCAGAGATCACTATCTGATCGGGTTTGCTCAGCGGATGCGGATCCCCCGCAACGATCTGAAAATTGAAAACAGAGAAAAGATTTTCATTTGAATACACACCGTTTAGATAGATGCATTCAGCATTATCTCCTTCCGGCTTGAAGCACAACACGTGCGGCCAGCGGGTGCCGGTAGAAACAGAGACCACTTTTTCGGCTTCCGCGATGGACGAAATATTAATTGAGGCTGATGCCAAAGGGTAGCTCTGTGCGGTGCCATCTGCCTCTACATGTGATATCACCGAATAAAGCTGATCAGTATTGCGATGAAAAGTATCGAAGCTGAATTCAAATGATATCCACAATAAGATGAGAAACGCGCAGGCAAATGCCACAGACAATCCTACTATATTCAGCAAAGAATGCCCAGGCTGTCGTAGAAAGTTTCGCAGGGTAACAAGGAAAATATTTTTAACCATAGCGGCAGACAGTTGATTACTTCTTGTTGAGTTTTTCTTTCGGATATTCTTCCAGCGGCAGAAGCGGATCACGTTCCAGGAGAATTCAAGATTGGCTCTCCATCTGCTTTTCTTAGCCGAGCGATAAAACAACTCATAAACATCGCCCTGAATTTCCTCCAACAAATCAGGGCGGCAATACCATGATAAAAAGCGATCAGCCCAGCGTGGAGGTCTCGTGCTCATCATGCCATCTTAAATTGCAAGGCTACCTTCGGAATCTGGTTAAACAACTGATTACGCATTTCGTTGGCTTCTTCCAGCGCACGCTTGCCGGCAGCGGTGAGCAAGAAGATACGCTTCCTGCGGCCTCCTCTTTCTTCGGTAGGTTCACTCATCTTCGATTTCAGAAATCCCTTCTCTTCAAGGCGCGTGAGCACAGCATGCACAGCACTGATGTTCAGGCTGCGACCCACTTGCGCTTCCAATTCGTCCATAACGGCCACGCCATACGCTTCAGGGTATAGTACGCCCACCATCAGCAATACCAATTCTTCAAGTTCTCCTAAATAGCTTCCTTTCATTTCGCAATCAATTAGTTCTACGAACGTGAAAGTAATATATATGTTTCATTCTTGTAGAATTAATTGTAAGTGATTTGTTGATTTGATTCCGTTACCTCAATATCAACTCTTCGGATATGAAATCATCCTGTAGCAAATAAAAAAGGTGAGGAGCCTTGGGACTCCTCACCTTTTAATAATAACGGCATTTATGCATTAAATGCAGCAGCGAACTCTTTTGCGAAGTCTTCGAGTTTGATGGAGCTTAAAACGGGTTTGTTCTTTCTTGCATCCGCTTGCATGATGCCGGAGCGTAGGGCGTGACCCATCTCTACGTAACCATTTACAATGGATTCGGCTAAGCCTGCTCCTTGCAATCCCTGACGTTGCTGTTCATCCGTAAACTCTACCCAGTTTAATTTACGCCCAAAGGCTTTACCCAGTGCAGCAGCAATCTCCTGGCCCGAGCGGTCATCGCCAATGACGTAGCGAACATTTGATCCCTTGAAGTTCAATGCAGAGAGTTCTTCCAATGCTGCTTTCGAAATATCATTCACATGCACAAGAAAAACCTTTTCGTTCGCACCATAATTTCCACCCATGATACCCGCTTGCTTGATCAATCCGATCTGGGCCAGAAAATTATAAAAGAAGAATGCCGGCCGAAGGTGCTTGACATTCAATCCCGGAATTTTATTCAGCAACTGCTCGAAGTCATAAAGCCCGCTCACCGGACCTACTCCGTTCGGTTCATGTGCACCTATGCTGCTGAGATTTACAACATGCTTTATATTGTTAGCACGCAATGCCAACTCGTAGTTCTTTGCTACTTCAAGTTGTGAGGCACGCCAGTTGTCTGTTTGCCAAATGGGAGGAATCATGGTGTACACTGCATCAGCATCTTTGAATGCATTTTGCAAAAACGCAGCATCGCGCAAACTGCCCACCAGCGCCTTGGCACCAAAGCCTTCAATTTCTTTTACGCGATCATTGCTGCTGGTGATCACGCTTACCTGATTACCGGCTTTTACCAACCCGGCAATAACCGGGCGACTGATATTTCCTACTGATCCGGAGATGACATATTTCTTCATAGTTGTTTTTGTTTTGAATTGACGTTGCAAGTGTACGCCTAAAGTCTTTAATTTGTTAGTAGTTATAATAATCTGATGTAGTTCTCAAAATAAGACTATTAATATAAATCAATTAGTTATGGATAAGCTTAGTGACAAGAATCTCGACCGTTGCCCCGTTACAGCCACCATGGGGGTAATCGGTGGCAAGTGGAAACTGCTGATCTTGTACCTGATTTCGAATGAAGTGAACCGCTTTGGCAAGATGGGCATGTTATTAAAAGATATCAGCAAACAGATGCTCACCACACAATTAAGGGAGTTGGAAAATGACGGCATTATCGAGCGCAAAATCTATCCGGAGATACCCCCACGTGTTGAATATTTTATCACGCCCAAAGGGCAATCATTAATGCCCATCATCCACCTGATGCGCGACTGGGGCAATGAGTATTTGCTAAAAGAGGCCGAGGCCGCATAGATGTAGTAAAATCTTTCGCGCAAACTAAGTATTGCGCATGGAATTGGTTTTCGAAGTTCAGGCAATCCATTTCACTCATCATTCTTCGATTGAATTTCTTAGAAGAATGTCCTATCATGCTTTGTTTTTGAAAACCCAACACCATGCAACCCAATCGGTTTCTCTCGCTGCTATTTTTTCTTTTGGCTCTTACTGCTACCAAGATCTTAGCGCAGTCTACCCATATGCCTGCGTATCCGCTCATCACACACGATCCCTATTTCAGCATCTGGTCATCCACCGATGAATTGTATCAGTCGCCCACCAAACACTGGACGGGTGCGGATCATTCGCTCATTGGTATGGCGGAAGTGGACGGGCAATTGTATCGCTTCATGGGCAGAAGGCCCAACGAGTACCAGACCATCCTGGCGCTCGGGGGAGAATCTGCTGTCACTGTTCCTTATACAGACATCGCTCCTGCGGCTGACTGGTTCAAACCTGAGTTTGACGACAGCAAATGGAAAACCGGGGATGGACCTTTCGGCAACTCCGAAAACACCGCCAAAACGTTATGGACATCCCGCGACATCTGGATACGAAAGTCATTTACATTAACGAACCTTGATTTTAAATCACCACTACTTGCCGTAAAGCACGATGATGATGTAGAAGTTTTTCTTAACGGAGAAAAGATCTTCAGTCGCGGATGCTGCAACTTTAAAACTGCCCTTGTTCCCTTAACCAATGAAAGCAGGCGGCTGTTAAAGAAAGGGAACAATATATTGGCCTTGCATGTGGTAAACACAGGCGGTGGCGCCATCGCAGATGCAGGCCTGCTGGATGAAATCATCCCATCGGAAGAATCAGGGATTAAAACAGCCGTTCAGAAAAGTGTCACCGTAAAAGCTACACAGACTTTATACGATTTTGAATGCGGCAACATTCACCTGGCACTCACCTTCACCTCACCCCTTTTAATTAACGACCTGTCTGTATTGTCACGCCCAGTTTCGTATTTATCAGCCAGGGCAAGTAGTAGCGATGGCAAGGCACACAGCGTGAAGTTGTACCTTGGAGCATCCTCTTCTATTGCGGTGAATGAACCGGGGCCACAAATGGCAGCACAGCAGTACTCAAAAGAAAATTTATCCATACTGAAGGCAGGAACCGTTGAACAACCTGTTCTGAAAAAATATGGCGATGATCTGCGTATCGATTGGGGCTATATGTATGTGGCCGCACCTAACTCCAACAATATGCAGCAATTCATTACCAATCAGCTGCCAGATAATCCTTTCGTAGCCAATACGTCTAACAAAAATGTTACAGATAACCGGCTTTTCCTCAACACCACTGCCAACCTTGGTAGCGTAACAGGTGCAAAAGAGCAACTGTTTCTGCTTGCTTATGACGATCAGTTTTCGGTTCAATATTTTGGCACCAACTTAAAGCCATGGTGGACCAACGACAACAACAAAACCATTGATACAGAATTACAAGATGCCTACAATGGCTACAAACAAATTCTAAGCAAGTGTAACGAGCTAGATAAAATGATCTACAACGATGCACTGAAAGCCGGTGGCGAGCAATATGCAAAGTTGTGTGAGATGGCCTACCGGCAGAGTATTGCCGCGCACAAGCTGGTGCGCAGTCCTCAGGGTGAAATACTATTCTTGTCGAAGGAGAATTTCAGCAATGGCTCGATCAACACAGTAGATGTCACCTACCCCTCTGCGCCCCTGTTCCTGGCGTATAATCCGGAACTGCTTAAAGGAATGCTCAACGGAATCTTCTATTACAGTGAGAGCGGCAAGTGGGCAAAGCCGTTTGCCGCGCACGACCTCGGCACGTACCCACTGGCGAACGGACAGACGTACCCGGAAGACATGCCAGTAGAAGAATGCGGCAACATGATTTTATTAACCGCAGCCATCTGCAAAAGCCAAAACGACTATAGCTATGCGAAGCAGCACTGGAAGACATTAACCACCTGGGCAGAATATTTAGCTGCAAATGGTTTTGACCCGGCCAATCAATTATGTACGGATGATTTTGCCGGGCACCTTGCCCGTAACTCAAACCTTTCGGTGAAAGCCATCTTAGCCCTGGGCGGCATGACACAAATGGCAACCGCACTAAAGGAAAATGAGCTAGCCGAGAAGTATAAGGCACTTACACGAAAGTTCGTGAACGACTGGATGACGATGGCTGCGGATGGCGACCATTACTCGTTGACCTTCGACAAGAAAGGCACGTGGAGCCAGAAATATAATCTTGTGTGGGATAAAGTACTTGGCATGAATCTTTTTCCAAAAGAGGTGTATGAAAAAGAAATCAACTACTACCTGACAAAGCAAAACAAATTCGGGTTGCCGCTCGACAGTCGCGCCACGTATACCAAGAGTGACTGGATTTGCTGGACAGCTGTGCTGACAAATGATGCCGCAAAATTCAATGCGCTGATCAAGCCGGTTTATGATTATGCTACGCTCACGCCCACGCGCGTGCCGCTGTGCGACTGGCATGATACCATCACCGGAAAACAAGTAGGCTTCCAGGCAAGAAGCGTGGTAGCCGGTTATTTTATGAAAGTGCTGGAGATGAAGATGAAATAACATTGCAACCTGGCGTCATCTTATCTACCGAGCGACTGTATCTGCGGGAGTTCACCTTCCGCGATACAAGCTTTATCATTGAACTTGTTAACTCACCGGGATGGCTTGAATTTATCGGTGACAGAAGCATACATTCCGATGAGGATGCCAAAGCCTATCTCGTCAATGGGCCGATGAAAAGCTACCGCGAACACGGCTATGGATTATCGATGGTAGTACGAAAGACGGACAATGTGCCGGTTGGGATGTGCGGGTTGCTCCATCGCGAATCGCTTCCACATCCGGATATCGGATTTGCCTTTCTTCCAAAATACAGCGGTCAAGGATATGCCTTCGAAATCAGTGAGTCACTTCTTGCTCATGCCCGAAAAGTATGGAACGTAAAAACCGTTGCGGCCATCACACTGCAAAACAACACACGGTCAATCCGGCTGCTGGAGAAATTAGGCTTTACTTTTAAACACACCATGCGGTTATCTCCCGATAAGGAAGAGTTGATGTTGTTTGAAGCGCAGGCTATCGATGTTTAGTACACCATGTCGAGCAAAATCAATCCAACAACAAATACCAAATAACCGTCCTATCTTAGCTGAGATTTTCATTCACAGGTGATAGCATGAAACTATTGATCAAATACGTTTTACCCGATCCTGCCATCTCTCATTTCGTTCACAGTTTCTGGATGCTGGAGAACAAAACAGGGAAAGACATTCCCTCAACTATACTTCCGAATGCAATGGTGGATTTAACCATGCGGAAAAAAAATTCAACGACCTGGGAAATGTTCGTGCGAGGCCTTGACACAGAGCCATCGAGCGTGGTGATTGCAAAAGGAGAAAAAATATTTACCATCAGTCTTAAATTATTGGCCGTGGAATATTTGCTGGACGGCTCCGTCAAAGATGTTTTGAACTTAGGGAGAGAAGTAACGGATGAGTTTTGGAAATTTGGAGAACAGGATTTACGTAGCCTGAACAGATTCAGAAACAAGGCAACACAAAAAATAAAAACTCTATCACCCAAAGACATCGACAACCGGAAGAAAAAGTTATTCGACATCATTTATTCTTCCAATGGCGCTATGCCGGTTAAAGAACTTTCAAAAGAAGTGTATTGGAGCAGCCGCCAAATCAATCGCTACTTTAATCAGCAGTTTGGAATTTCTCTCAAAACCTATTGCAACATTCTCCGGTTCAGCGCTTCGTTTAAACACATCAGCGAAGGCAAACTCTTTCCCGAGCAAAATTTCACAGACCAGAACCACTTCATCAAAGAAACCAGGAAATATTCGGGTGTGACACCCAAAGAACTGAGCAAAAACAAAAACGATCGTTTCATCGACATCACAGCCACCAAGACTTTCCCTTCCAAGAACGGCTGATTTTTACTATTTCATCTCTTTACGCAATCACAATTTTGCATCGTAATCAAATGCAAAAAAATATGCTATTAGAAAATAAAAAAATAGCCATCATCGGTGGTGGGCCCGGTGGCCTTACATTGGCGCGACTGCTTCAGCTCAAAGGTGTTGACGTTAAAGTGTATGAACGCGACCAGGACAAAACGGTGCGTCAGCAAGGCGCAACACTTGATCTGCATGAAGACTCCGGTTTAGCAGCAATAAGAAAGGCGGGGTTGATGGAAGAATTCAAAAAACTTTTCAGGCCGGGTGCTGAAATAATACGCATCACAGATAGTCAGGCAAAAATTCATTTGGATGATCATTTGGAAAACAAAACAGACGCCCCTGACTATGAAGCACACCGTCCTGAAATTGACCGAGGGCCATTGAGAGATTTACTGATCAGTAGCCTGGAAGAAGGCACGATCATCTGGGATTCGAAATTTAAAGATCTGAAAGCGCAGGCTAATGGCTGGGATATTCATTTTGAAAATGGAAATAGTGTCTATGCTGATGTAGTGATTGCGTCAGACGGTGCCAATTCCAAAATCAGGAAATACATTACCGACATTCAACCGATCTATTCGGGTATTACTATTCTGGAAGGTAACATTTACAATGCTGAAAAGAATGCACCTCACCTTTGGGAACTTGCAAAAGGAGGGAAAGTATTTGCGCTAGGCAACAGTAAAACGATTATCCTCAGCGCGAAGGGCGAAGGCTCCCTTTCATTTTACACCGGAACGAAAGAGAACGAAGATTGGGCGGCCACATCAGGAATTGACTTCAACCATAAACAACAAGTTTTCGATTGGTTCAAAGCGCGTTTTGCTGACTGGAGCAGTGATTGGCACGAATTGTTTGAAACAGAAGAAAGTTATTTCGTGCCACGGCCACAATATCATTATCCATTAAATCAAAGCTGGACGCCCTTGCCGAATCTTACCATGCTTGGCGATGCCGCACACCGCATGCCACCGTATGCTGGCGAAGGCGTGAACCAGGCCATGCTCGATGCATTGGAGTTGTACGAGGCTCTTACCGAAAGTGATTTTAAAACCACACACGAAGCCATCGCAGCGTTTGAGAAAAAAATGTGTGAGCGAGCATCCGAAGTTACCAACCACACTTTAGAAAACACTGAGAAAATGCATGCAGAAGATTCATTAAAAACGATGCTCGATTTTTTTACAAGCAATGAATGAACGGATGATGTTCGCAAAGGATAAAAAAAGCTAACGAAATTGGTGGAGCATTGCCGGGCACTCCTACCGAAGGTCAGTAACAGATGCCAAAAAGTGATCACCGAAACCAGGCAAGCCTTTCGCACACTTGTTTCTTGAATTAACATAGAGCATGCCTTTTTTTCGAAATAAAAACGGGGCAGTGTCACAGTCTTCATCGTAATAAGTTTTGTTTCAAAGGTATTTGAGCACTTCGCAACCAGTTTGCGTAGTGAAAAATATTTCAATCTAATTTTAATAGCAGGAAAAGGGGGGTATGTCTGCAGTGAGTCTGCAGTGGTATTCGTAAAACAGTGAAATTTGCAAGAAACCAGCAGACATACTGCAGACATTGTGGGGACATACTGGGGACATACCGGAGTGAAAGTACCGTGGTGGCCGATCCGTGGCCGATGAAAATCTTGACGAGAATGGGTAGATGGGCGTGCCCCTCGGGTCGAGCTCTCCGCTATACTTCTCGCACCAGGCGCTAATGTCAAAGCAGCGTATTTTATAACGCGCCTAATCGCGGAAGTGCCGCTGCGGTTTCTCACGCGAGAATTCAAATTGTTTTCTAACTTAGATCGACAAGTTTAACATTTGATGAAACTACAAAACACTATGACACGACTTCTAATCATCTTCTTTACGATGGCCCTGATATTATCCTGTTCATTGGACAAACCAAAGATTGATTACAATGATAAGGTCGATACCACTTCAGTTATTTACGATCGCGTGAAAGACACAACCAAGATTTTAGTTGCTGAGCTTCCCGTAAAATTTGACAGCACAGATATCCGGCTTTTTGCTATTGAACTTGTTGATCTTCAAGAAAGAGGTGGTTATAAGTACAAGTCCGGTTCATACAGCGAGTCCGGATTGGTTGGAAGTTATCAGCAGCGAGATGATTTGATTGGTAACTTTATTAACCTCGTCTTTCAGGACAAGGATGGCAATGACCGAAAACTCACGGACAAGAAGATGGCAATACGAAGAGTACATTTCCTCCGAGAGATTTTCAAGAACACAAAATCTGCTTACCTGCTCTACACCATTTCAGACCGTGATTCAAATCATGATAAACAATTAAATCATCTAGACCTGGAGGCACTCTACATTAGCAAAATCGATGGGACCGAATTCAAAAAACTGACCAAGGAATTGCACGAGCTTTATGATTGGAAGGTAATCCAAAAGGAAAACAGAGTTTACTTTCGCACGTTGGAAGATCAGAACAAAGATGGAGAGCTCACTAATAAGGATAAGTTTCACTACTATTTTATAGACTTTGTCGATGACAAGTATTCAGTCAATGAACACAATCCAGTCAAAGTATTTTGAGTAACCTCCTAACTCAAAGTCATTTTTCCTTTCTTTTTTTCTTCTTTGACTTTTTGACCGTCTTTATTGTTTGATCAATTCTGGACCAATTACCTTGTTCGTCATGTGAAAACTGATCGTTTGTCGTAGAATTGTTACCTGTACTTTTAATTACATTTTCTATTTTATCAATTGCTTTCAGAAGAGTCTTCTCTTTAATGTCCCCTTTAATTTGAAAACTAAGCCAATTGTTTTCATTCTGAATATGGATTGTAATTGTTTTTAGTGATTCCTTCGCACTTTTATCTTTACCCTTCGAATTAATATTCTTTATGCCATTAAATGCTTTCGTTACTATAAACTTGAATGCTTCCCATGCCGCAGGATACATTATGCTATTTTTAATTACCTCAACAAAGTCAATATGCGTGTGAATCCATGAAACCAATTCTTGATTAACATCTCCAGCTTTTTCGACTTTGCTTTCATCGCGATAACTAAATTCAAATGAAGCTGCTTTTAAAAGATTATCTATTGCTTCAATTTCTTCTTCGGTTAAAAGTGGTCCATCAAAACTCAAGTGAATGACGTTCGTCCCATGTTTGGTATGTTTATATTCTTGATAATACTTTTCAATTATTGCTTCCTTTTCATCTGTCGATAATTCGGGCGATAGAATCGGCATCAACTTTTCTCTCCATTCATTTCGTGTCATACTACTTATTGTAAAATATCAGCATGGATACTACAACTAGTAAGATAAGAATTAACTTGTATTCCAACATTACTCAACGGTTTATTAAATGAGGAGTAATGTTAGCCGAACTTAGATGGTTTGCAGATGTACCAGACAATGCACCGTCATCAATTGAGTTTGTTTTTTTTTGAAGTCGTGCAAAGGTGTCGTGCGTGAGGGATTTCTATGGCAAAGTCAAGCCAGAGCGCAAGAATAATATTTTGAATACGGTTCATTTCGTCTTATCACCGATAAAGCCATAGCAACCAATTTGTTCCTGACTGCATTGATAACTGAGAGTTTGCTTTTTCCTTTCTCGACATTTCTTTCGTAGTAAGTTTTGAGAGCAGGAACAGATCTGATTGCATTCCATGCAGACATGTTGATCAATCCTTTGAGCCTCTGATCGCCTATCTTCGACACTCGGTTTTTGTAATTGATGCTTGACCCTGATTGATAGGGGAAAGGTGCTATGCCCATGTAACAAGAGAGCTTCCGTGGGTTGGTGAGTTTTGTAAAACCTCTTGTAGTTATCAAAAGGCTAACTGAAACTACTTTCCCTATCCCAGGTACAGTTCGTAGAAGTTTGTATTGACTGAGTACTTTTTCATCAGTGGCAATGAGTACTTCAATTTTGTCTTCGATTTTGGTGATAGCGTCCTTCAATGCTTTTAAAGGACGTTGTAGATCACTGTCATTTTCTCCCTCAAGAACTTGTTTGAGCTGCTTGCATGATTTTACCAGTAGATCACGTTTGGTTTGAAGTTCTTTAAGTTGTGAAATGATTTTATCTTCTGGTTTCCAGAGCATTGCTTTGTCACTGAATCGGAATGCGTATTCAGCAATTCTAATTGCATCATACTTGTCGGTCTTACCTCGAGTAATTCCTTGACTCCGTTTGATCTGCAAAGGATGCTCCACCCACGTATTTAGATTAAGCCAACCTGTTACTTCGAGGAATGGGTTGCAGTACCGTCCAGTGTTCTCCATGCAGAACAACATAAGGCGTAAGTCAGTCTGAATACTTAACACATAAGCTTTGATCGAAGCCGTAGTGTTATCGATCTGCTCAGTTTTCACAAGTCCCTCTTCCTTTGAAAGGATAGCTATGTCCAGCCAATCCTTCGAGACATCGATGCCAACGTACAAAGAAAATTTTTCCATAATGTTTTAACTTTAGTGTTGAGAAAAGTAGATCGCAACAATGACGGAGCTCATATCCATGATAATAGGCCTAGCGCCTGAATTTCTATTTGAGCCTTGTCATTGCAAAGGGCAGGAGGTCCACATCCCTGCAATAAGACCTTATCTTAGGACAGAGCAGATGGTTCACCTCCTCCCTTGCGATTGAAAATCAAAATAATATTCTCTCTTCTCATTTTCAATCATCTTCAGTAAACGTAATGGATGGAGCGACATGTTTGAGCCCGAAGTGGAATGTGTGGCTGGTGGCGAGCGACAGCCCGGCCCCCGCGCCTCGCGGGGACACGCCCACAGACAATTTCAAATTACGAATGACAAATTTCAAATGAGATGCAGTCAGTCTTCGACAGGCTCAATAATTAAACTGTCATGTTGAGCTTGTCGAAACAAGACCGTGAGTATTCTTCGGAAGAAGAGCATTGTAGGTCAGTCTTCGACAGGCTCAGACTGACAAAACGAAACTCTTCGTACTTTTGGAAATAAACTTTTCTGATTTCAATCATGATCCATCGCTTTTTATTTATCGCGTGTGTTGGTGTGTGTAGCTGGCAAGTGCGCGCGCAAAATTTAATTCAATTTGTAAACCCGCTCATTGGCACGGAGAAGATGGGCCACACGTACCCGGGCGCTACGGTGCCGTTTGGCGCGGTGCAGCTGAGCCCCGATACAGACACGCTCAGCTACGAGGTGGGCGGCAAATACAATCCGGAGGTCTATAAATATTGTGCGGGCTACCAATACACTGACAAGACCATCGTGGGCTTCAGCCACACGCACTTCAGCGGCACAGGCCACAGCGACCTGGGCGATATTTTAATTATGCCTACCACAGGTGCGTTGCAACTCAATCCAGGAACAAGTGAAAATCCGGCTTCAGGTTTTCGCTCGGCCTTCTCGCACGCAACTGAAAAAGCGGAACCGGATTATTATAAAGTGTTGCTCGAGGATCATAAGATCACTGCGGAGCTTACAGCCACCACGCGCGTGGGCATGCATCGCTATACGTTTCCGGCATCCAATCAGTCGCACATTATTCTCGACCTGGTGTCGGGCATCTACAATTACAACGGGAAGAACGTGTGGACGTACGTACGCGTGATCAACGACACACTGATCACCGGCTACCGCCAGACGAACGGATGGGCACGCAACCGCACGGTGTATTTCGCGATCGCATTTTCGAAGCCGTTTAAAAACTATGGCTACAGATATGTTGGTGAGAAGGAAGTTTATCGTGGCTTCTGGGGGCAATGGGGCCGAACGAATATGCCCGAGATGGCAGCCAAACAATTCCGTGCATACTTCGACTTCGATACGAAAGAAGGCGAGCAGATACAATTGAAAGTGGCGCTCTCGCCTGTGAGCATGGATGGCGCGCTGCTGAATATGAAAACAGAAATTCCACATTGGGACTTTGACAAAGTGAAACAAGCGGGGCAGCAGCAGTGGAACAAAGAGCTTGGCAAAGTAGAAGTGGAGACGATCACCGAAGGAGACAAAATAAATTTCTATACTTCGTTCTATCACACACTCATCGGCACAACCATTTACAATGACGTAGACGGAAAATACCGCGGCACCGACCAGGAGATTCACGAAGCAAAGAATTTTACCAACTACACTACGTTTTCGCTATGGGATACGTATCGTGCGCTGCATCCTTGGTATAACTTAGTAGCACCGAAACGTAACAGCGACATGGTGCAGTCGATGATCATGCACTACCAGCAAAACCCGATGAAGATGCTGCCGGTGTGGAGCCACTATGCGAATGAGAACTGGTGTATGATCGGCTATCATGCCGTACCGGTGTTGGCCGATGCCGTAGTGAAAGGAAATATTTCTTCCTTCGATGCGAACGCAGCGCTCGATGCAGCTGTCGCCACCGCGCGTAACAAGACCTATGGCGGCCTCAGTTACTACATGAGCATGGGCTTCATTCCCGAAGACAAAAACGGAAGCTCGGTTTCAAAAGTATTAGAATACGCGTTTGACGATTGGTGCATCGCACAGATGGCAAAGCACCTGAAGCGGCAAGATATCTATGACGATTTCATCAAACGAAGTGAATATTATAAAAATGTATTTGATGGAAAATTCATGCGCGCGAAGAACAGCGATGGCAAGTTCATTAAAGAGTTCAACGAGTGGAGCCCCGTGCAGCGCGGCTACATCGAAGGCAACGCCTGGAATTATAGTCTCTACGTGCCGCATCAACCAGCCGCGATGATCAGCATGATGGGCGGAAAAGAAAAATTCTCCGTGCATCTGGATTCACTCTTTAGCTATGACCTACCGGAGAAATACATGCATGAATCCGAAGACATTACGAAAGAAGGCATCATCGGCAACTATGTACATGGCAACGAGCCTTCGCATCATGTGCCTTACCTATTCAACTGGACGAACACACCCTGGAAGACACAAGAGAAAATCCGTATGATCATTCCGCGCATGTATCAACCGCGCGTAGATGGCCTCGGTGGCAATGACGACTGCGGGCAGATGAGCGCGTGGTACCTTTTCAGCGCGCTGGGATTTTATCCGGTAGCCCCGGGATCATTGGAGTATTCGATCGGCAGTCCATTGATTAAGAAGGCAATCATTCATCTTGACAACGGAAAGCAATTTGAAATTGATGTACAGAAGCAGAGCAACGAAAATGTGTACATTCAAAAGCTGACGTTGAATGGCAAGTCGCTTTCAACACCGGTACTCAATCATGCGGATATTATGAATGGAGGGAAGTTAGTTTTTGAGATGGGGAGCAGGGCGAACAGGAAATTGTTTGTGGGAAAATGATTTCAGATTTCGTCTCGAGGAATGTGCGACCCCGCTGGGGTCGGGTTGTATAAATAAAATTCCTTGCTACAAACATGGGACCCCGCTGGGGTCGGAATTTATTCTGAACAGTTCTACTCAAAATAAGCAGCTAGAGTCGTTAGACCCCGGAGGGGTCATATGTCTATAGAAAAGCAATATCTGGATAGTATCTGACCCCAGCGGGGTCGCACATCTCTCTCCTGTGCTCAATCATGCAGATATTATGAATGGAGGGAAGTTAGTTTTTGAGATGGGGAGCAGAGCGAACAGGAAATTGTTTGTGGGAAAATGATTTCCGATTTCGTCTCGGAGGAATGTGCGACCCCGCTGGGGTCGGGTTGTATAAATAAAATTCCTTGCTACA
>CAZNCO010000030.1:0-15037 GCA_964571345.1 uncultured Ohtaekwangia sp. | reverse complement strand
AAGGGGAGGTAGTGGCTGGTACCCGAAGTTTTTCTTTTTGAAATAATACTCCTGCACGGGTGGAAGTACAAACCAATTCTCTGCTTTCATGTTGGCGATTGATTCACAACTTCCGTTTACCCTGAATTTTTTGTTGGCCGTTAAAAACACTTTTTTGTGATACATGCAAGGCAGTGTTTCCAACCCAGCTTTTGTGATCCAAATTGTATCAATGGGAGAGCAGAGTTCTGTAGCGCGGTGGCCGCTTTGAGCGCACGTAGCTACTTTTACCATTTCTGAAACCGGCTGACGAAACCATTCATTGCCGGGCAACGATGAAAACACATCAAACAAAATGGGTGCGGCTGTTTCTGTTCCCGTAAGGCCAGGTCTCCCTTCGCCATCTGAATTACCCACCCACACACCCACGGCATACGTTGGGTTTACACCCACAGCCCAGCCATCGCGGAAGCCAAAACTTGTACCTGTCTTCCAGGCTATTTTTTTTGCGCTGCTAAAATACCTCCAGCCCGATTCTTCACCCGGTCGGTAGACTTCTTTCAGTGTTTCAAAAGTCTGAAAGATGGAAGCTGCACTGAACCACGAGGTCTCTTCTAATTCAGTTTCCTTTTTTTCTGCTTGCGCGAACAGATACACAGGCGCATGAAAATCACTTTTCCTGTACCTCGTTTTTCCCGGGTACTCAAAGTAATGGTTGAGTGTTCGGGCCATTGAAGCGAAGGCACCGGTGATATCCCAGAGCTTTCCTTCAGCGCCTCCTAAAATCAACGTGAGCCCATAATGATTGGGTTGCCTGTTCAGCGTGGTAAGGCCGATGTTTTTCAGCAGACCATGGAACTTCTCAAAACGGTAGTCACGCAATTCATGAACGATCGGAATGTTGAGCGAGCGAATGAGTGCTTCGCTGGCAGGCACCGCGCCATCAAAGTTCTTTGAGAAATTCTTCGGACTGTATCCATTGATGAAAGTTGGAATGTCCGGGTACAAAGTATGCGGCAACATCTTTCCTTCTTTCAGCATAGCCGCGTATAAGAATGGTTTCAGAATACTGCCTGTGCTTCGTGGGGCATTGATCATATCCACATCCTGATCGTTTTCTTTGCCTGATTCGGTGTTGCCCACATACGCCAGAACATGCCCAGTTTCCACTTCCATCACCAGCACGGCTGCATTAAAAATCTGGTTTGATTTTAATTGCTGATGGTGATCATTGATAATTTGTGCAGCACGTTGCTGAATATAGAGATCCAATGTGCTCTGAATTTCGGTTTGACTTTTTCCTTCACTGGCAGCCCGCGTGAGCAAATGGGGAGCAACCTTTGGCAACGTCAATGGTTTTTCGGGTACTGCTTCAGCTAAAGAAAGATCAAGCGTGATGTTGTCAATCTTTCCTGCGTCCGCTAACCTGCGCAGAAGGCGGTCTCTTTTTTCTTTCAACCGAATCCTATTTTTCCCTAAATGAATCAGCGATGGATTATTAGGAAGCACGGCTAACAATGCTGCCTCGGCCCAGCTCAACTCATTCGCACTTCTGCCAAAGAATCGCCAGCAGGCTGCTTCCAGCCCAACTACATTTCCACCAAATGGCGCATGCGCAGTATAAAGTTCGAGTATTTCTTTTTTGGAATACCTGAACTCCAGCCGCGTAGCCAAAATGATTTCAATAATTTTTTCAAAATACGAGCGTGATTGATTCTTCCGCGATAGGCGAATCACTTGCATAGTAATGGTGCTTCCGCCACTCACAACTTTGCCTGCATTCCAGTTTTGTTTGATGGCACGGCCAATAGACATCGGATCGATGCCCCAGTGATGGTAAAACCGTTTATCTTCCATCACTAACAAAGCAGTCGAAAATTTTTCAGGCACCTGGCCGGTGTATGGAAAACGCCATTGACCATCAGCAGCAATAGAAGCACTCAGTAGCTTGCCATTGCGATCGTTGAGAACCGTGCAGTAGGGATCGTGGAAGATTTTTTGAGGCAGGCAGAAGTAATAAGCAGTCAGCAAAACAAAACTAACTACAAGCCATTTGCGATATCGGTAAAGAAAATTTTTCAAAAGGATCAATAGACAAATTTATCAAACGATAGCAAGAAAACGTATGGTAATGCAGGTGTGATTAATGATCTTTGCGCGTTCCAATTTTCTATGTCGGAAAACAAAAATTTTGCAGCTGTCTCTTTACTGGTTTTACTTTCGCTTATCTGGGGCACTTCTTTTATTCTGATCAAGCAGGGCCTCAAAGTTTTTTCGGCCGACCAGGTTGCAGCCATGCGTGTGTTTTCTGCCTTCATCTTTTTGGCACCCACTGCATTTATTCACCTCAAGGAAGTAAAGAAGACAGACATTTGGAAGCTTTTTGTCTCGGGTATGATGGCGGTGTTTATTCCTGCTTTTCTCTTTGCATTGGCACAAACAAACTTGAATAGTTCACTTGCTGGAATTTTGAATACACTTTCACCGGTGTGGACTGTTCTGCTCGGGGCTCTCTTCTTTCATCAAAAATTCAGAGGTTGGGCAGTGCTGGGTTTGATTGTAAGCTTTGGTGGATCAGTAGTTCTGGCCATGTCGCGAAGTGGTGGCGGGCTCGGTGGCTTTAATTCGTATGCACTGCTGATTGTGCTGGCGTGCGCCTTTTATGGCATGAACTTAAATTTTGTAAAGTTTAAAATCCAGGGCTATTCCCCAATGACGATCATCAGTGTGTCATTACTACTGATCTTTCCGTTAGCCGCGATTTACCTGTTTTGCTTCACTGATTTTGTGACCACCTTTTCGGTAAATGAAAACGCGTGGAAATCTGCTATGTATATCACAATCTTAGGTTTGATGAGCACAGCTGTGGCCAACCTTCTTTTCTATAGACTCTTAACACTTGCCACTCCGCTGTTCGCCAGCTCTGTCACTTACCTGTTGCCCATTGTTTCAGTGATGTGGGGGATGATTGATGGCGAGCAATTATTAACGGGCCATTTAATTGGTATGGCATTAATTCTTGGCGGGGTATTCCTTGCAAACAGAAAATAATCTCCATGTTTTTTAATTCAGTGAGCCGCAGTTATCCATCACTGTAATTCAACTCGCATTCTAACTTCCTTTTTCCTATCTTCGGATTTAAGCCTGTAACACAAACAGAATTAAATCGTCATTCGACTTTAACCCTCAACCTTTATGAAAAAAATCCTCTCGGTTTGGGCCTTGATCTTCGTTGCATCGTGCGCTCCCAAGAACGAAGAAAAGCCACCCAAGTTATACACCATCCAGCAATTCATGGATGTGGTGCCGATTAATGGCGGTGCCTTCTCGCCAGATGAAACAAAGATTCTCATCAACAGCCGCGCGACTGGCATCTTCAACGCGGTGGAAATAGATATTAAAAGCGGGGAGCAAAAGCCGCTAACCAACTCTACTGACAATGCGATTTTCTCCTACAGCTACTTTCCGCACGACAACCGTGTGCTCTATGGCAGCGACAAGGGCGGCAATGAAATCACGCACTTGTTTATCCGCAACACCGATGGGGCAGTCTCAGACTTAATTCAGGACACTACCGCCAAGGCGCAGTTTGCCGGCTGGAGCTACGATCAGAAACTGATGTACTACACGTCCAACAGCCGCGACAAGAAGTTCTTTGATCTGTACAAAGTGCAGTTGGATGGTGATCACAAGGAGGGAAAGATTTATCCCTCTTCCGTAGTATATAAAAATGACAAGGGCCTCAATCCTGACGTGATCTCGAATGATGACCGCTATATCGCGCTGAGCGAAAGCATCACCACCAACAATTCAAACATGTATTTGCACGACACACAAACGGGTAAGACCAAGTTACTGAGTGAGCACTCGGGTGATGTGCAATACAGCCCTCAGTATTTCAGTTTGGATGGGAAGAAGTTGTTTTACCTCACCAATGAAGGCAGTGAGTTCATGTATCTCGCCAGCTATGATGTGGCCACGGGCGCGAAAGAAAAGGTAGAAGAAGCTCCGTGGGATGTTATGTATGCGAGCTTATCGCGCAATGGAAAGTACAGGGTGGTGGCCATCAACAACGATGCACGCACCGAGATAAAAATCTATGACGAGTCGCAAGGTGGAAAGAGAGTTGAGATTGCAGGCTTGCCCGAAGGCGATATCACCGGTGTGAATATTTCCGACAGTGAGAAGCTGATGTCGTTTTATGTGAGCAGCTCCAAGTCGCCAAGCAACTTGTTTGTTTACAACTTTGAAACAAAAGAGGTAAAGCAGCTCACCAACACGATGACAAAAGAGATTGACCCGAATGACCTGGTAGCAGGCCAGGTAGTCCGCTACAAGTCGTTTGATGGTATGGAAATTCCTGCGTTGCTCTACAAACCTAAAGGCATTCCTTCCGGAGAGAAAGTGCCTTGCCTGTTGTGGATACATGGTGGGCCGGGCGGACAAACACGGTTGAATTATTCGGCAGGTCTTCAGCACCTGGTGAACCACGGCTACGCGATTCTGGCCGTGAACAATCGCGGCAGCAGCGGGTATGGCAAAACATTCTTCGCAGCCGATGATCGAAAGCATGGCAACGAAGATCTGAAAGACTGTATTGAGGCGAAGAAGTTTCTGGCTACGCTCGGCTACATTGATACTGACAAGATTGGCATTTATGGAGGTAGCTATGGTGGCTACATGGTGATGGCCGCCCTCACCTTTGCTCCAAAGGAATTTAAAGTAGGTGTGAATTATTTTGGTGTGACCAACTGGCTGCGCACGCTGAAGAGCGTGCCACCCTGGTGGGAATCGTTCCGTAAGGCTTTGTATGTAGAGATGGGCGACCCTGCCGTTGACTCCGTAGCATTGTATAACAAGTCACCGCTCTTTCATGCGTCTAAAATTGAAAGGCCTTTTATCGTGTTGCAAGGCAGCAACGACCCGCGTGTGTTGCAGGTAGAGTCTGATGAAATTGTGGCGGCCGCAAAGAAGAACAACGTACCTGTTGAATACGTGATCTTCCCCGATGAAGGCCACGGCTTCGTGAAAAAAGAAAACAACATCAAAGCCTCTGAAGAAGTAATGAAGTTTTTGGATAAGTATTTGAAAGGAGAGGGGAAGTGAGTAGTCTGCAACCAGCACTCAACAAGATCAAAGAGCCGTAGGCTCGCACCATTTTGTAACAACGGATTTTAATCCGTTGCGGTCACCCCTGAATTTCATTTGAGAGCCATCGGCTCGGACAATTTTATTCATGCAAGAAGGATCCTGTCTCGTAAGTAGAGCAAATTGAATTTGACGTAGAAGTATGCTTGGATAAGCATGTATGTGCAAATTAACTGGGCCCTACTATTTTATGTATTGCTAGGGCCTGTGCCTGTAGTTCACACTATTTATTCTGTCAAAGATATTTTTAGCTACTAAGAATGAACCACTTTCATTGTTACTCAATGCTATAACAAAATGTTTCTCATCAAGTCCACGAATAATGAATGTTTTATAGCCCGGCCACCCGCCTGGGTGCATCGCTATTTTATTTATTTGAGAATCAAAATCAAGAAACCACCCAAATCCGTAGTTGTAAGTTTGCCCATTACTCAATCTTGCCGGGGTAAATGCCTCTGCAAGAGCTGACTTCTTCATTAGTTTTTCGCTCCTTAATCCGTTGTCCCATTTGTACATGTCCTCAATGGTGGAATTGATACTTCCTGCTCCTTGCGTTCCGTCAAGAGTGATCACTATGTTATGTTCCTTTAAGCTGTCTGGTGATATATATTTTTTTAAGCTGTCCGAGTAAACAAATGGTAATGCATAATTTTTAATGATTTGTTTATTTGACCTACGAGTAATACAATTAAAGGTATGATTCATTTTAAGTGGCCTAAAAATATTCTTATTTAAGAAATCACCGTAGCTAATACCTGAAACTCTTTCAATGACGGTCGCCAATAATTCATATGCCGTGTCACAATACTCCCAACGTTCACCAGGTTTAAATATCAAAGGTGGTTTAACTTCTTCGAGCATTTTAATAATGTCATTATTATGAGCAATGGAATTTTTATCCATCCTTTTTTCAAGAAGTTCCTCATACTTTGGAAGCCCTGATGAATGGGTTAGCATGTTCCTTATTGAAATTCCATCATAGGGAAGCTCCGGAATGTATTTGCGAATATCGTCTTCATAACTTAATAGGCCCCTTTCCTTTAACATCATTATTCCCATGGCAGTGAATTGCTTGGAAATCGAGCATAACAGAAATATCGAAGAGTCATTCAATTTCTCCCCTGTGTCAAAATTGGAGAGCCCATAACTACCTTTGAAAACCATTTCGTTCTCAGCAGCTACTAAAAGGTTACCGTTGAAATTGTTTATTCTTACTAAGCTATCAATGTAATTGCTTAGTCCCTGGTCTTGATAGGTCTTTGGAGGTGTACAATCAATGAGAAGCGCTGTAATAGCCAGTAGAATACTGAAATTGGAAATTTTGATCATTACTTGCCGCCTGTAAATAATTCCTTTTGAAGCATTGGCGATAACAATTTACTTTTATTTTCCATTTCTCGAAATTATGAACGGGCAGCGGACAAGTGTGAAGATCAAAGAGCCATCGGCTCGCACGATTTTGTAACAACGGATTTTAAATCCGTTGCTATCATCACTGAATTTCATTTGAGAGCCATCGGCTCGGACCACTTAAATGCCCAATTTAATTTATCAATAGAAGTCAATATAGTTGCGAGTACGCTTTCAGGGCTCCATAGAACTCACTCTTATCTGCGTTGTCCGGTAACCCTGAAACCTGGCCGTCACCCAGCTCCATTACCATCCATCCCTCATTTTTTTTCTTTGCTATGTCCATCGTAAAGAAATTGCTCTTTACCCTTTTTCCGATAGCCTCAAATTGTATCAGTTCGGGCATGCTGCTTCCATAATCTCCTTCGTCCCAATAATGAAAGGTTTGTATGAGGTTCCCATTTAAAAAGAATAGTCTGAATTCTTTTGTCAGAGGCATACCACTTTTGGAGTGATGAATCAAAAATTCTAACTCCTCATACTTTCTGAAGACGAGGCCAACGTTTAACTCTGCCCCTTGTAACTCAATGAACGTGGAAACTATCTTCTTAACAGCGTTTTTGTCTGAAGCTTTTGGGATAAAACAAGCTTCAGCCCATTTGTGCTTTTGCGATTTCACGTAATCTTTAACAATAATTGGGTCATCATTAAATATCCTGATCACTTCATATACTTGTTCATAATCTACGTCTCCCTTTAATTCCAGCCATCGTGTAAGAGGGGTCAGGTCTTTTATAAATTCGTATGACAAAGGAAGATAATGACAGGTTTTATATTCTTCTGGAGAATTTACAAGCCGGATGTTTTTCTTTATCAGCTCGTGGTAAAAAAGTTCGTATTTGTCCGGTTGAATCATCCAACCTCTGTAAATCGCCCACTCAGGTTCATTAGACGCTGTTATTCTTGAGACCGAACGTCCGACATTTAAATCGTTCAGATCTTCGAAACTTATCAGAGCAACTTGCAATCCCTTTTTAATGGCTGCATGATATTCTTCTTCAAAATCTGGATCGACCTGTCTATTTATTAGGTTATCGCAAAATAGAATTCTCATCTGCTTAGAAATAACGCCTCAACTTTTGATAATATATTTACTCTCATATTACCTTCAAGGTACTTTTTTCGTTTTGAATGATTGTTGTCTCGGAATTTAAACAGCACTGAGTCATTCAACGTTTTTACTTCCCAATTTAAATTTGATTCCTTCTTTATAGCCAATCGGAAAGTCGGGGCTTTTTATTCCAAACGGCCCAGAGCCACTCTTTTCATAATAAAATTCTTTTCTGTCGTCCGAATATCGTCCGGCACATAATAGACGAAATATTGTGAAGTCCTTTGTTACAGATTCCACTGCGATATCAATCCACACCGGTACTTTGTTATTTCTGACTAATAGATTCATTACCTCTTTATCGTCTAAATTTTCCAGTACCTTTCCATTGTCCTCAGGATATGTATCAAACTGCTTTAGGCTTGGATCGTCAAGAGAAACATTAAGATGAACATTATATCTAAAGTCTGCGGGCAAATCGTCAGCCACAAACGACTTTGCGAATTTGAATGAAGCATAACTTGCTCCCATAAGTAAAAACAGAAAGTCGCCCTTTTCCATGTTGCCTAAGATAACCTCACAGGTATCATGCTGGATACACAGTATAGATTATTACCTTTTATGTTCGTTTGTAATAACAATTTACTTTTATTTTCCTTCTCTCAAATTCTGAACCGGCAACGGGCATGTGCCAAGCCAAAGAGCCGTAGGCTCACACGATTTTGTAACAACGGATTTCAATCCGTTGCTATCGTCACTGAATTTTAATTGAGAGCCATCGGCTCGGACATGAGTTAATTTTTTTGTAGACCATTTTCCAAATGGAATGATAATAATTTTTGATTTTTACATCCTTAACCTAATTAATTCACTTTGGAAACCAAGTTAAGCAAGACGTTTACCAATTTTCCATCTATACCCACTGATGAAAATTTTGAAGATTTCGTTTACGAATGGACCCAGTTTATTGATGATGCTCTTGACAAAGCTTGCGGAGAGGCTGAGATGGATTCAAGAACATTTTTAGAAACCAACCTAAATAGGAATCAAAGGTTTCTTTACATTTTTTATAAATTAGATGGCGAAATATGCAACGGAGGATTTCTCCAGGTAATCTTGAATTTAAAGACGTTCTTGTATTACATGCTTATCAATCCGGAGAACAAAGAATTGTTGAAGCAGTTTAGTGAATGGTCAACCATTATATATAATGCACACATGCGCTCTAAGGACCTATCCCTTGAGGTAGTTGGCAAGTTTCGGGAATTTGGGAGGGAACAATTTGATCGGCAGCAATTTTATGAAAAGCACGAATCTACATTTGATCAATTAGAGAAAATGTATTTCGAGAAGAAACAATTATTTTGGAATAGTTTCAGGGAATTCGTAACGAATAATGAAAGCGACTTTTTTTTATAGGATTTTCGTCTGACCTCCTTACCTACAACGTACCTGTGTTTATGGCGGCACTGGCAACGCAAGTTAATGGAATGAATTGCGTTGAAAACTTAGGACGTAAAATTTAAAAGGCACTTTGTTCGCAAGATACCGGTGCTGACATAAACACTGTTGGGTGACGTTTTTCTAACTTCTAACAGCACTCAAAATAGACGACAGCTCTTTTCAATCGCTTTATGTACGCGATGCTTTTTCCATTTTCGAACCCACCTGAATAGTAAAAACCAATCGCTAAACTATCCCTTTTTAATTCCTCCCAAATCTCTTTCTCTGAAAAATCAGCTTCAAAAACTTCGTCAGACTTAACTGCCGGTGAGGAAAAATGAATGTCACTAAAAGTCCTTGAAACGAAATCCAAGACATGGTTCTCTTTACTTTTTGTCGTTGAGTCTGCCATTGTAATTCCCCAGATGTTAGATGTTGGAAACCAATCAGAGTAAATAACCTCTCCTTTATTATTCTTGATTTCGAATTTTATTCTCCCAGTATGAATTGTTTTCCCTTTGATCCAAATGTTAAAGCTATCCTTCTCAACAGTGTTTGAAAACTCATGAGCAAAACCTCTTTTTAATAGAATAGTTACGGTGTCCAAGTCAGTGTTTTCTGTGACTCTGTTGCCTTCTGCCTTTACGATGTTTGTGTCAATTGTCATCTCCTCATCTTGGTTCTTAGATTTTTGACACCCGAAGAAGATAAAGAGTCCAATGAACAGAGGCCCGAAACTTATTTTCATCCATTTGATTTAAACTTTCCGAAAAATGGCAGCCAACAATTTGGCATATGCAACTCTTTCTTACACCGTCTTAAGCCATTCCAAATAAAGAATCCTGATCAGCATTCAAAAAATGTAAATTCTTAACTATAGCGGAGCGTTGTCCTGCGGCTCAACGATTTTATTAATTCTCGGTTGCAAAAACCAAATTCCTATCGGGAGAAAAAATGTCAGAAAGAAGTCACCAATACTTTCGCTAAGTCCCGCTTCTCTATTGTGTTCAATTGATCTCATAGTCCGTCCAGGAAATGAAAAAACATAAAACCATGCAAAGAGTAAATAGAAAACAGGCAACGCAGCGAGTCCCTCTAAATGCCATGTTCCTCCTCCGGTTATTATTGCTCCACCAATAATTCCTAGAATAATTAAGAATCCGTTGATCATGAAAAAGGTGTAGTTCAATTGAACTTTTTTAGGTAGATAATTTTGTAATTCATGTCCAATTAACAGAGGCCAAAGAAAATAGATCGAAGTCCCAACAATATTAAAAGCAATTGTCAGCGTTGGATTATCCTCGATTCTTATCTCAGCAAGTATGAATACAACGATCAATAACAAAAATATTTGCCAATGCTTCGCTGTCAAAAGAAATTTCATATTGTTAACATATTAGGTTGTCCCAAGTTCTCGAACGGCTGACCGCTAGCGGCCCGCGCTGATAACGGCTTCCAATTTCTCGGCCGAGTAACACATCACCCCGTAGCGGGCATAAACACTTGTGCTTGTCACACGACTAATTTTTTTGATTCTGCATGAAAAAAACATCTTCCAAATTACTTCAGATTCGCATCTTAATTTTCTACTTAATGCTCATTTCCTAGTTGTGCAACAACCACTTTTGTTGCCGGCAGTTCAATTTTTACGCGCTCTTAATTATCCTTTTTATTATTTCTTTCTTCGTTTCGATCAAGCTTAAAATAAAATCTTCATAGTCCTCCTTTGGATATGCGAAGTTTGGAGTTTTAATAGAGCCTAGCACACCTATTGAAAGATTGTCCAACAACGAGTTATGATAGATAAATTTGCTCAACTGTCCATATAAAATCTTCAGCTGCTTAAGGTGCTCATCAAGGCCAATTGTATTTGAATTGACAAATTCAGTTTGAATCCTCTTGTTAATTATTTTCTGCAGGTCAGCATAAGTCGGCTCAATTGATTCAGTCCCTTTTCTAATATAGATTTTGTTTTCTAAGATCCCATCCCCAGATTTTGTCGATATGTACGGAATATACTTTTCTTCATACATAACACTGATAACTTGGAGTTTCTTTCCTTTGAGGTTCTCATACTCAGTTTCTTTATACTCGAAGTCTAGAACATCAAATTCAAGGTTCGATGGTATGTAATTCTTTACCCCTTTGAATACATCTGCTTTATCAATAAACTTTTCTAATCCAACAGGAACGATCTCCCCAGTAGACTTATCTTGATTGACCCCAATAATAATGAGTCCACCGCCAGTGTTTGCAAAGGCAAGTATATGCTTACTCAGTTTTGAGTATTCACTAAAGTCAGCCTTATAGTCAATGTTGTCAGACTCCCCAAGAGTGTTTTGAAGATGATCGCGAAGTTTTCCCTTGTCTGGGGATTGTATTAGTTCTGCTATGTTGTCCCTTATGATTTTCATCTTTTCAAAACAAAGCTGTCCAAATTGAATTGCCGGCAACAGTTTAATATATGCACCTATTGCATATACCGTCTTAATCCCTACCAAAATAAAGAATCCCATCCATCATTCAAAAAATGCAAATTCTTATAACAGCAGATTCGTTGGTGCTCGCTACTCTTAGAGGCAACGCACGCTGACTTGAGGATTAAAGAGCCGTAGGCTCGCACGATTTTGTAGCAACGGATTTTAATCCGTTGCTATCACAACCTGAATTTTAATTGAGAGCCATCGGCTCGGATCATTCATTGGCCGCGCATGTTCGATAACTTTTGAAAGGTTTGGTGCTGGAGCAAACTGAAATGAACCCAATGCAGAAAATAGTCAAACCGCAATTACACCACCGCCAGCACCTTGCCGCATCCTGCTTTTTTCACAGCGGTGATGCGCCCGTTTTGAACAACACCATATTGAATGCCGATCGATAGCATCATACAGAAGTTGTCATCCGGTGGAACCGTAGGAATCTCCATTTCGAGCACAGCGGTTTGCGATGGATCTTTTACTGCACGCCATTCCGTTTCAACTATGACAGCAGCGGGGGCATCATTCACGGGTGCATACTTGCCGATGGCCTCATTGAAAAAGAGGTCAGGTACGATGCCGGCCGCTACCACTATTTTATAATACGGATAGTTGGCAGGAAAGAAATTGAAGCGCGGCAGCAGGGCAGGTAACTCCACGCGTGCCTGCCTTTCTTCCTTCGACAACGTGAACGCCACCTGCGAGCGGACTATATTCTCAAAGCTGATGTCGTTTTGCAGCGGGAAACCCGCGAGCAGTTGTGGCTGCCGGGAGAGCTGCACACTGCGCCTGCCCCGTGCGCTGGTAGTATCTAATTCCTGGATGGGCTGCAGCAGCGCATTGATGCGACCCGACAAGTTGTTGTCACCAAGAATTTTCAGTGTGCCCAGGGCACGCCTGACCCACCCCGAGGCAGTAGCGCGTCCGCCAAACTCGGCATTTGTTCTGCGTGTGTTCGCAAAGTTGGGTGCGGTCTTGATCTGCTTGCGCGAAGGACCGCCCTTGGTGCGCAAAATGATCTTGTCGCTGCCGCGCATTTTGTAGGCGGTGAGCTCGCCCAGCGGGCCGGTAAATTGAAGTTCGGAATGAAGTGTTGCCATATCAATAAGTTGAGTTAAATTAACGCATCCTAAAGCAAGCTCTCAAGCGGCTGTGCCGGAAGTGTCACTTATTTCCGAAATGACCGTTTCCCGCAGATATCCCGTACCCTCTATAGGCACGGGATAACCACGGCTCACCCTCGGGACAACCACGGGATATCCTCGGGACATCCCTGCTTTTGACTAGCTTCTGCCTAGCCTTTGACTACCTTTTGCCTTGGTCTTTGACTCGCTTTTACCCCCAAAACACCGAAAACAGCCAACCCCCTACCTTGGCTTCAGGATTTATTTTCAGATACGTGTTTTTAGCCGGAAAACAGGGATGCGAGCGGAGTCAGAAAAGAAAAGGGAAAATAGTTTGCTTACTTACGAGACTTACCAGCCAGTGAATTTTTCTCAAGCTCGGCAAAGACCTGGCGCGCCAGCTTCTCCAGCACCTTATGATTTTCTTCTACCCGTTTGCTGTACTTTTCAAACAGGTGGTAATAGAAGTCAAGGACTTCATTGGTCTCGGTATCGAGGTTAAAGTAGGGGAGAATGAAATCGCCCAGGTCGGGTTGGTAGAAGGCGTCATCCAGGCCGATGGTGCGGAGGACGTTGAAAAAATGGCGGCTCTTCAGTTCCGTTTTTATCAGTAACAGGATACTGCGTTCATCGATCCGGTAGTTGCGCCTCGTTTTCATACGCCTTTTGTTTTTGCGAAAGGTGGCGATGATGTGTGCGGTGACGAACCACAGCCGGTGGTTTAATACTACCGGAGCTTTGTTTTTTACCACCGCACAATTTTCTATTTTTGACTTATGGCAGAGACAACACACATCGGAAGAAAGATCAGCCGCCTGCGCGAACTGCGCGGCATGAAACAGGAAACACTTGCTGAGCAACTCGGCATTAGCCAGCAGGCAGTATCGAAGATGGAGCAAAGTGAATATGTTGAAGATTTGACTTTGGAAAGAATTGCGAAAGTGTTGGGAACAACTTCTGAGACAATAAAAAAGTTTAATGAAGAAGCTGCGTTTAATGTTATCTCTAACACTTTTTCCAGTCATGATAACTCGACCTTACATGCTGTTAACTTCTTCCCTAATTTCAATCCGCTCGACAAATATGTTGAAGCGGTTGAAGAGAATAAAAAATTATACGATGCACTTTTGAAAAGCGAGCGCGAGAAAGTTGTACTGCTCGAAAAAATGATTCAGAAGCTGGAGGAAAAAAAATAATTCTCGCACCTTTTAGTCTTGTATACGAATGGCCACGTTAGCGATTGGCTTGGCCAATGTTCGTGATCCATACGATCAGAGGCCTCACTGATGACGAGGGTGCAAAAGCATGTAACCTCAAAACTTCCAACACCTAACTTCTAACCTCCAACCTCCAGCTTATTGCTTTTAAAAAGAGTTTTGGTATCTTAAGGTATCCTATCGCAGTTTGGCTATTGTCTATGGGTTGAGGGGTGCGCTGCTTTCTGCGCGCATTGGGAGGTTGCAATTTGATTTTTTTGATGTTGAAATTGGAAGAATGGGCAATGCCGACTGTTGATGTGGTTACAATACAGCGGATTTGGGTCATGCCAATTTTTGTGTATTTGATAATATTAACATGAACTAAAATGAGTTACGAAAAGTTGACTATTAAGCAGGTGATTGAAAAAATTGGGAACAATGAAATCTATTTGCCAGCGATTCAGAGAAAATTTGTTTGGAAACAAGATCAAACTGAAAAACTATTTGATTCGATTCAACAAGGATATCCTATAGGGACATTCTTATTCTGGTTTGTAAAGAGACCCTCAATTGATAGTTACGTTTTTTATAAATTTCTACAGAACTATCACCAAAGAGACAACAACTTGAATATAAGAATCCCAAATCCCGAATTAAAGGATGAAATCATAGGAGTATTAGACGGACAGCAACGATTAAGTTCAATTTATTTAGCACTTCAAGGAACTTACGCAGTAAAAAAACCTTATTATACTTGGACAAATGATTTGGCTTTTCCTAAGCGCACATTACATCTCAATTTGCTTAGTGAACTTCACCTGGATGAAGATAGCGAACATAACTTCTCATTCAGTTTTGTAACGGATGAAGAGGCATCGGAAAAATCGAAGGATAAATTGTGGTTTAAAGTAAGGGATGTATTAATCTGGGAAAAAGAAAGCCCGCCTATTGATGAATTTTATGATGGGCTTCTTAGTGCTAACTCGAATGATAAGGATATTTCTGAAAAATTATCCAATTCAGATGTTAGAAACAGAATTAAACGGACAGCAAGAGACTTACACTCAAGACTCGTTAGGGAAGAACTAATCAATTATTTTAAAATTGAAGAGCAAGAGCTCGATAATATTTTAAAAATATTCGTTCGGGTAAATAGTGGCGGCACAATATTATCAAAAACGGATTTATTGTTTTCTACTATTGTTG